>DATFUE010000658.1:0-4293 GCA_035261165.1 Myxococcota bacterium | reverse complement strand
CTCTCCGCGATCGCGTACGTGGTCATGCAGTCGTCGACCACCACGCCGCCCGCTTCGAGCCGGCTCGCGAGCCGCTTGCCCTTCGACGAGTCACGCGTCCACACGCTCGCCTGCAGGCCGTAGCTGCTGTCGTTCGCGAGGCGCAGCGCCTCGTCCTCGTCGCGCACGATCTGGATCGGGAGACACGGGCCGAACGTCTCGTCGCGCATGATCGCCATCTCGTGAGTCACGTCGACCAACACCGTGGGCTCGAAGAAGAACCCGGGGTACGCGGGGTTGCGCCGCCCGCCGGTGAGCACGCGCGCGCCGCGCTCGACCGCGTCGGCGACGTGGCGCTCGATCGTCTCGAGCTGGGCGGGGCTCGTGATCGCGCCCACGTCGACCTCGCCCTCGGCCTCGGGCCCCTGGCGCAGCTCGCGGGTGAGCTCGACGACGCGGGCGATGAACGGCTCGGCGATCCGTTCCGAGACGTAGACGCGCTCGGTCGACATGCAGACCTGCCCCGAGTTCGCGAACGCGCCCCAGACCGCGCCGCGCGCCGCGCGCTCGAGGTCCGCGTCGTCGCAGACGATCATCGGGTCTTTTCCGCCGAGCTCGAGCGTGCACGGGAGCAGCGCGCGCCCGCACGCCTCCGCGATGGTGCGCCCGGTGCGCACGGACCCGGTGAACGCGATCTTGTCGCAGCCCGCGTCGACCAGCGCGGCGCCGGTCGCGCCGTCGCCGGTCACGAGCTGAAACACTCCCTCCGGCAGGCCCGCGTCCGCGAGCAAGCGCGCGAGCGCCTGGCCCACGAACGGCGTGATCTCGCTCGGCTTCAGCACGACCGCGTTCCCGGCCATGAGCGCCTGGACGGTCGGGTTCAAGCTCAACACGAACGGAAAGTTCCACGGCGTGATGATTCCGACCACGCCCATCGGCCGCCACGAGAGCACGAGTTTCTTGGTCTTCAGGAGATGCAGGCGCTGCTTGCGGTCGCGGAGCAGCCGGCCCGCGCGCTTCGCGTAGTAGCTGAGCGCGTCGCAGCTCGTGAGCACCTCCGTGGCCAGCGCCTCCATGCGCGGCTTGCCGGTGTCGCGACAGATCGTGTCCGCGATCTCGTCGGCGCGGTCGACCAGCAGATCGCGCGCGCGCAGCAGGATGCGGCCGCGACCCGCGAAGCCGAGCTCCGCCCAGGCGGGCTGGGCGGCGCGCGCGCGCCCGACCGCGCGGCGCACGTCGTCGGCGGTCGCCACCTCGATCTCGCCCAGCGGCTCGAGCGTCGCCGGGTTGAAGACGCCGAGCTTGCGACGGCCGTGCAGCTCGCGCACACCGTCGACGGGACGTAGCAGTGCCATTCGTTGTCCCCCCTGCCCTTCGTCGTCGTTCGTAGAAGATCGCTCCGGGCGTGTCAATCGCAGTTTTGACGCCGCGCACGGGCCTGTGAGATAAGCGCGCCGTGAGCGAGACGCAGCGCGAGCGCCTCGACCCGGCAGCGAACGACGCGCCGGAGCTCGGGTCCGACCTGGTCGACGTCTATGAAGAGGGCTCCGGCCCGCCCACGCCCTCGCCGCAGGCGCTCGGCGTGTTCGAGCTCGCGTGGCCGACGATTCTGGCGTTCGGCACGCAGACCCTGGTGCGCGTCGTGAGTCTCGCGATGGTCGCGCAGCTCGGTGAGTCGGCGGTCGCGGGGGTCGGAGTCGCGAATCAGTTCTTCTGGCTCGTGCAGTCGCTCGGCACCGTCGCGCCGACGGGCATCGTGGCGCTGCTCTCGCGCGCGGTCGGTGCGCGCGACGCGGAGCTCGCGGACGCCTCGCTGCGCCAGGGGCTATGGCTCGGGCTCGCGGTCGGGCTCGTGTCGACCGCGCTGCTCCTGCCACTCACCGCGGGCGCGATCGCGGCGTACGGCGTGAACGCCTCCGTGACCGCGCTCGGCAGCGAGTATCTCTTCTGGGCGACGCTCGGCATCGTGCCGATCACCCTGTCCGTGGTGTTCGGCGCGGCGCTGCGCGCGGCGGGAGACACGCGCACGCCGCTGTGGATCGGCGCCGGGGCAAACCTGTTGAACCTGGCGCTCGGCTGGGCGCTGATCTACGGGAAGCTCGGCTTGCCGGCGCTGGGTGTCGCGGGCGCAGGCATCGCGGCGACGCTCGCCGTGTCATTGCAGCTTCCCGTGTTCTTCTGGCTCTGGCGGAGCGGCCGGCTGCGGATCTCACCCGCGGGCGCGAGCGCGCGTCCCGACCGCGCGCTGATCACGCGGCTCCTGCGCATCGGCTATCCGGCCGCGATCGAGGGGGCGCTGTTTCAAGTGGGTTTGCTCCTGTTCATGCGCATCGTCTCGCCGTACGGAACCGAGGCGCTGGCGGCGTATCAGGTCGGCACGCAGATCCTCGCGTTCTCGTTCCTGCCGGGGCTGGGCTTCGGCGCCGCGGCGTCGACCCTGGTCGGCCAGCACCTCGGTGAGGGCGACGCGGCGCGCGCGGAGCGCTCCGGCTGGCGCTCCATGGTCGGCGCCATGCTCGCGATGAGCGCGATGGGCGCGCTGGTGATCGCGTTCGCGCCGCAGCTCGCGGCGCTGTTCGAGCTCTCGCCGCTGGCGGTCGAGCGCACCGTCGACTTCGTCTGGATTCTGGGCGCGGTCCAGCCGCTGATGGCGATCGAATACACGCTGGGCGGCGCGCTGCGCGGCGCGGGCGACACCCGCTTCCCGCTGTTCGCGATCTTCGCAGGCCTGTTCCTCTTCCGCCTCGCGCCTGCCGCGATCGCCGCCAATGGCTTCCACGCGCGGCTCAACATCGTGTGGGGGATGCTCGTGCTCGACTACGCGGTGAAGGCGGCGCTGCTCAGCGCGCGCTTCGCGCGCGGCCGCTGGAAGACCCTCGAGGTCTAGGACCGTTCCGACGGCTGCGGTGGGCCGCCGCACGGGTGTGGTACCGCGTACACACGTATCTAGGCGCTTGCATCGATGCGCCCGGGCGACGGAGCGCCGTATGTCTCCTGGATCGAAGGGCGCGCCGTCCCGACGCACAGGGCGCCTGGCGCGCGAGCCCGCGGAGGATCCTGGAGATGTCGAATACGACGGTTCTGAGAAAGCTCGCGCTGCTCATGGCGACTGGCCTCGCGCTGGGCGCGGGCAGCGCCGCCGCGGGGGATGGCGGCAAGCACGAAGGGAAGGCTCGTTTCTGCTCCACGACGGCGGAGCTCTTGTTCCAGGCCTGTCGGGCCTCGAGCACGGACGACCTCCTCGTGGCGAACGCGAAGTGCACGAACGTCTCACTCAAGCGGGAGCGCGACGACTGCTTCGCCGCAGCCGACGAGACACAGCAGGAGGACGCGAAGACCTGCCGCGAGCAGCGCAATTGGCGCCTCGACGCGTGTGCGCTGGTCGGAGAGGGTCGCTACGACCCGAAGTTCGATGCGGCGGGCTTCGACGATCCCATGAGCCCTGCGAAGCCGAACCCGTACTTCCCGCTGACGGTCGGCAACCAATGGCTGTTCCGCAGCGGGGAGCAGGAAACAACCGTGACGGTCCTGAACGAGACCAAGCTGATCGATGACGTGCACTGCATCACCGTCCACGACCGGGTCGTCACGAGCGGCGATCTGAGGGAGGACACCAATGACTGGTACGCCCAGGCCAAGGACGGAAATACCTGGTACTGCGGCGAGGAGACAGCGGTCTTCGAGAGCTTCGACGGTGACCAGCCGCGGAGGGCCGAGCTGGTGACCATCGACGGATCGTTCAAGGCGGGTCGCGCTGGCGACAAGCCCGGGATCATCTTCCAGGCTTCTCCGAAGAAAGGTCAGACGTACCTGGAGGAGTTCTCCCTGGCCAACGCAGAGGACATCACCGTGATCCTCTCCACGAGCTACGCGTTCGGCCGGAACCCCGAGCTCGACCGCTTCGTGCCCCAGGCGCTCGCCGAGCGCTTCTGCTCCGCGGGCGATTGCGTGGTGACGAACAACTTCTCGTTGCTGGAGCCGCACGTATTCGGGCACAAATACTACGCGCGGGGCATCGGGGTGTTCCTCGAGCTGGACCCGGACAGCGGGGAAGTCGAGCAACTCGTGAGTTGCAACTTCGACGCGCGCTGCGCGGGCCTGCCCACGCCGTGACTCGTTCGCCCGCTCGGCGCTCGTCGCCGGGCGGGCGCTTCGGCTCTCCGCGACTAGGCGCGCGGGCCTTCGCCGTTGCCCAAGCTCCTGGCGGGTAGCAGGTCCTCGAGGAAGTACGCGCAGAACGCGCTGCGGCTCGGCATGCTCGACTTCTGATAGACGGCTCGGGCCTGGTGCCGGACCGTCGCCTCGCTGGTGCCG
>DATFUE010000657.1:0-2507 GCA_035261165.1 Myxococcota bacterium | reverse complement strand
CCTTTGTCGCAGGCTCGACATCACCTGGCAGTATATCGCAAGCCCGCCAGCGCCTCGTCGCGTAGGCTCAGGGCATGGCCAACAACGTCGTTCACTTCGATCTGCACGCCGACGACCAGCCGCGCGCTCGGCGCTTCTACGAGCGGGTCTTCGGCTGGCGCTTCCGGCCCTGGGGTCCACCGGACTTCTTCCTGATCACCACGGGCACGGACGACGACCCCGGTATCGGAGGCGCGCTCGTGAAGCGACACCAAGCGGTGACGGGCGAAGGCGTCGGGTGCTTCGAGTGCACGATCGCCGTGGACGACGTGGGCGCGATCGAGACGGCGATCGTCGCGAACGGCGGCAAGATCGTGATGCCGCGAGTCACCATCCCGACCGTCGGCCAGCTGATCAAGTTTCACGACACCGAGGGAAATCTCGTCTGCGCCATGCAGTACGAGCCGCGCATGCGGGCCTAGCGCTTGGCGATCGCGGCGCGCAACCGATCCCACTCCTCGAGATAGCGCGCGAGATGCGGCCTCCCGCCCGAGATCTCGCGCTCGACGAGAGCGCGCACCCGCGTCTGTTCCTCTGCGTACTCGGGGGTGGTGAAGTGGCCCGCGAAGTGCGCCAGGCGCAGCCACACGAGATAGGTCGTGAGCGCGTCCATCTCGTTGTAGGCCAGGATCTCGTCGAGCCGGCCGTCGAGCCAGAGGCGCGCGACGTCGTTGCCGTCGACGTCGAGCTTCCCGGGAATCCCGCTCTGCACGGCGATCTCGTGCAGCGACGGTACCGCCTTGCCCCAGCCGCCGACGATCTCCTTCAGATCGACGTTCGAGTCACTGCCGCGCGCGAAGTAGTCGACACCCTGCCACGGCTTGTCGGGCCGGCGCGCGAACTCCGTGGCCTGCACGCCCAACACCAGCGCGCGTTGGATCAGGATCTTCAGGTCCGAGTCGTGCGAGTTGTAGCCGACGAGCTGCGGCCGGTTCTTGCCGAGCGCGCTCAGGAACGTGCCGATCACGTTCGCCTCGCGCGCCTCCTCCGCGCTCTTCGGGTCGCGGGGCAGCGAGAGCAGGTTCAGACTCGGCGCCTCTTCGGGCCCGCGCACGCGCCGCTCGACCACTGCGATCGACACGATGCGACACACGGCGGTCTTCAGGAACGGGGTCGGGTCGACTGCGGTCGCCCCGCCCGCGCGCCACATCTGGGCGAGCACAGCGGCATCCGGCGTCGAATCGGGCAGGCCCTGGAGCAGGCGGCCCGCGAGCGGATCGGGCACCCACTCCAGGTCGAAGGCCCAAACCCGCTCGTCGACGCCGCGAATCAACCGAGTGCCGCCTCGATCTCCGCGAGCAGCTGCTTCTCTTCCTTGGACACAGTCGCGACGCCGAGGATCCCGCCGGCGGCGCGCGCCACCTCGCGCGTGCGCTTGACGATGTCGTCGCGCAGGGCCGCGTAGGCCTCCTTCGGGAGTCGCGTGCGCAGGCTCTTCACATACGCCGCCCACGCCGGCCGCAGCTCCGGGCTGGGCCGTTGCTCGAGCCACTTCTCGACGAGCTGATACACGGTCGTTCCGGGCTTCAAACCCCGCTGCTCCGCCGCGCGGAGAATCGCCCCGCGCTCGTGCGTCTCGATCTTCCCTTTGCGCCAGGCCATGAGCACAAGCGGCGCGAGCGACAGCGCGGCCAGCGTGCCCGGCTCGACGCCGACGTCGAGCAGCTCCTGGAGCACCAGCGGATCCTGTATGCCGGTCGACGCGGCGAGGTCCGACTTCTTCCGTTTCGCCGCTTCCTCCGCGCGCAGCTTCGCGACAAGCTCGTCGTTCTGTTTGTTGAAGAATGCTTCCTCGAGTGCGCGCCCGCGCTTCTCCAGATCGTCCGGCATCTCGGCCTCCCTTGGCTCGCGCGGAATATGACCGCTCCGCGCGCGTGTCGCGAGGCCCAGGTGTGTCCACTATCGTGGGCCGCCGGACGATGAAGAAGCCCGTGGGCCTGTTGGGCGGACTCGAGATTCGCGTGGAGGATCCGCTCGCCGAGCGGCGCGTGCGCCTCGCCGAGCGCGTTCCGTATCTGGCCGCCGTGCTCACGCCGGACGATCCGCACCCCGAGGCCGGGCCGCACGGCGTGATCGAGGTCGCGACCTACAACGTGCATCGCTTCTCGGGCTCGGGCGGCGGCAACCGCTGGGCGCCGGACCTGGTCGCGTCGGTGATCGGCGAGCTCGCGACCGACGTGATCGCGCTGCAGGAGGTGCTGCGCCCGTTCGAGGAAGAGGATCCGCTGCCCGCGATCGCGAACGCGCTCGGGCTGTATCTCGCCTTCGTCTCGACGCGCGTGCACCGCCGTGGCGAGCTGGGCAACGCGATCCTGTCGCGCTGGCCGCTGACCTCGGTGTTCGCGCTCGATCTCTCGTTCTCGCGCCTCGAGCAGCGCTCGGCGATCGCCGCGCAGTTCGCACACGACGCGAACCGCGTCTCGATCGTCGCGACTCACCTCGCGCTCGTCGACCGCACGCGCCGGCGC
>DATFUE010000656.1:0-4774 GCA_035261165.1 Myxococcota bacterium | reverse complement strand
TAGAGCGCCGCCATGATTCCCGAGACCAGCGAGAGACCGGTCACGTGATCGCCGAAGCCGCCGCGGATGCCGTGCGGCTCGACGCCGGTCGGGAACATGATGTGCTCCGCGCCGGTGCGCGCCCAGAACGCGCCCACGTCGTACGCCGCGCGGTCGCGCTCCGGCCCGCGCAGCCCGTAGCCGGTGATGCTGGCGTACACCAGACGGGGACACGTCGGCTCGAGTGACTCCCAATCGAGGCCGAGCTTCGCGAGCGCGTCGGGCCGCAGGTTCGTGACGAACACGTCCGCGCCCGCCACCAGGCGCGCCGCCAGCTCACGCGCTTCCGGCACACGGGTGTCGAGCACGACGCTCTTCTTCCCGCGGTTGTCGAGATCGAACGGCGGGCTCTTCGGCTCCCGGAGCCCGGCGAGCGCCATGAACAGGTTGCGGCAGGGATCGCCCTCGGGCGGCTCGATCTTCACCACGTCGGCGCCCCAGTCGGCGAGCACGCCGCCTGCGCCCGGACCGGCGACCCAGACCGCGAGCTCGACCACGCGCAGGCCCTTCAACATCACGCGCTCACTGGCTCCGGGCGGCCCGACGCACAGCGCAGGATCTCGGGCCCGTGCTCGACGAACAGCATGTGTCCCTCGTTCGGGCACAGATGCAGCTTCGCGTTCGGAATGCGATCCGCCTGCGCGCGGCCGTGTGACACGGGCACGTTCACGTCGACGTCGCCGTGCCAGACGTGGACCGGGACGGCGATGTCCTCGATCCGGAAGCGCCAGGGCCGCGCAAACAGCGCGAAGTCCTGAGCCGCCGCGCGCGCCGCCGTCGGCGAGCCGTGCCGCGCCTCCGCGATCAGCACGTCCGCGAGCTCGCGCCGCGCGAGGATGCGCCGGTCGGGCTCGGGCAGGCCGCGCAGCATGGCGTCGAGCGCGTAGTCCGGGAAGTGGCGCAGGGTGAAGAGCATCGCCGCCATCGCCGGCCAAACCAAGAGGGGTGACTGGCGCGCCAGCGTGAAGTTCAAACGGTTCATGGGCATCATGTGCTCGAGCCCGCCCGGCGTGTCCGGCGGAGCGACGCCCGACACGATCGCGGCGCCGATCAACCGGGGGGCGAGCGCATGCGCGCACGCCGCCGCGTGCGGCCCGCCCCCCGAGACCCCGAAGACACCGAAGCGCGCGAACCCGAGGTGATCGGCGAGCTCCGCGACGTCCCGGGGCCAGTCGACGAGTCGCCGGTGCGGATCGTACGTCGAGTGTCCGTAGCCGGGCCGATCCGGCGCGATCAGGCGCACGTGCTCGGCGCGCGCCGCCGCGTCGAACGGACTGATCTGCTGGCTCGAGCCCGGCGTGCCGTGGAAGCCGATGACCGGCGTTCCAGTCGGATCGCCGTACTCGGCGTACGCGAGCTCGCGGCCGTCCTCGAGCCGGAGCACCGTCACTGCGCGCACTGCCGCCATGTCCGCCTCCCTCGCGCTTCGGGTGTTCGGACTCTATCACCGCCGAGTTGCTCGGCGTAGGGACGTGTATCATGCGACCCAGGAGCGGGGGAGTCTCGATGAACCGCTACGGCATGACGATTCCGCTCGACGGCGTGCCACTCGCCGAGCAGCGCGATTGGATCCAGGAGCTCGAGCAGCTGGGCTACACCGACGTGTGGTCCGCGGAGGCCGGCGGCTACGACGGGCTGACCCCGCTCGCGCTCGCGTCGGTGTGGGCGCCGAGCCTGCGCCTGGGCGTGGCGATCCTGCCCGCGTTCACGCGCGGTCCGGGGCTGTTCGCGATGAGCGTCGCGTCGATGTGTCAGGCGGCGCCGGGGCGCTTCGTCGTCGGCGTCGGCACCTCGTCCGACGTGATCGTCGAGCGCTGGAACGGCATCGCGTTCAACAAGCCGTACCAGCGCACCCGCGACACCGTTCGGTTTCTGCGCAAGGCGCTCGCGGGCGAGAAGATCGCCGAGGACTTCGAGAGCTTCTCCGTGAACGGCTTCCGGCTCGGCGTGAAGGTCGATCCGCAGCCCAAGATCCTGATCGCCGCGCTGCGTCAGGGGATGCTGCGACTCGCCGGGCGCGTCGGCGACGGCGCGATCATCAACTGGCTCTCCGCCGCCGACGTGAAGAAGGTCGTGCCGTTCGTGCGCGAAGGCGGGGCGAACAAGGAGATCGTCGCGCGTATCTTCGTCGCGCCGAACTCGAACAAGGAGCAGGTGCGCGGCATGGCCAAGTTCGCCATCGCCGCGTATCTCAACGTGCCGGTGTACGCGGCGTTTCACGAGTGGCTCGGCCGCGGCCCGAAGCTCGCCGGAATGTGGGAGGCGTGGAAGAAGGGCGATCGCAAGGCGGCGGTGGCCGCGATTCCCGACGAGGTCGTCGACGAGCTGATCGTGCACGGCACCCCCGACGAGTGCCGCGCGCACATCCAGCGCTACGTCGACGCCGGCGTCGACACGCCCGCGCTCGCGATCCTGCCGCTCGGCGTCGATGCGCGCCAAGCGACGCGTGACTTGGCCCCGAAGTAGGACACCAACCCAGGAAGGGAACTCCGATGCCGTTGATTCAGTCAGTGACTGGGAAGATCAAGCCGGAGAAGCTCGGCAAGACGCTCATGCACGAGCACGTGCTCGTCGGTTACTCCGGCTGGGAGGCCGACTGGGTCCGCCCCGGCCGGAGCAAGCGCGAGATGCGGAAGGTCGCGGCGGAGAAGATCGAGGAGATGAAGGACCAGGGCATCAAGTCGATGATCGATCCGTGCCCGTCCGACCTGGGACGCGACATCGAGTTCATCGCGGAGGTCGCGCAGAAGGCGAGGTTCACCATCGTCGCCGCGACCGGGCTGTATCACGAGCACGAGGGCGGCTCGCCGCACTGGAAATCGCGCACGGCGTTCGGCGGCCCGCAGGAGAACGCGATGGCCGAGATGATGATCGCCGAGCTCACCGACGGCGTCGGCAAGAGCGGCATCAAGGCCGGCATCATCAAGGTCGCGACCAGCGCTGGGGTGATCACGGACTACGAGAAGACCGCGCTGAAGGCGGCGGCCAAGGCGTCGATCGCGACCGGCGCGCCGATCACGAGTCATACCGACCGCGGCACGATGGGCCCGGATCAGCAGAAGTTCCTCACCGATCAGGGCGTGCCCGCGCACCGCATCATCATCGGGCACTGCTGCGGCACGAGCGATCACGACTACCACATGAAGATCGTGAGGGGCGGCTCGTACCTGGGCTTCGATCGCTTCGGGCTCGACATCATCCACCCCGACACCGAGCGCGTGTCGTCGCTCCTCAAGCTGATCAAGAAGGGCGCGACCTCGCGCGTGGTGGTTTCGCACGACACGGTCTGGTGTTGGCGCGGAGAGCCGATCGAGCGCAAGGTGCTGGACGAGATCGAGAAGGTCTGGACGCCGTCGCACTTCAGCACGCGCATCGTGCCCAAGCTCCTCGCGGGCGGGGCGACCAAGGAAGACATCGACACACTGCTCGTGCACAACCCGCGGCGGTTCTTCGAGGGCGACAAGCTGGAGGCGGTCGCGGGCTAGGCTCCTCGCGCGCAACCGAACAGGGGTCTCTTGAGGACGTATCGGTCAGCCGCCGATTCCCGGGTCGGGTATCGAGTGCGGGTCCACCTCCTCTCCCTTTTCGCTTCAGTTCGCCGAGCACCGGCGGATGCCACAAGTCTCCTGACGCGCGGCGCTCCGCCAGATAGAATGCGCGCACTCCCGGGCGATCCCAGCCGCGGGGGGTGGGAGGTCGCATGCGCGTTCTGCTGATCAATCCGTCGTACCCGTTCGAGGAGTTCCCGCGGCTGCTCGTGACACTTCCGTATGTCGCCTCGGCGCTGCAGGCAGAGGGGCACGAGGTCGAGATTCTCGACCTGCTGCTGTCGCGCACCACGCCCGCGAAGATCGAGCGGCGCATGGCGAGCTTCCGGCCGCAGCTCGTGGGAATCACTTCGGTCACGCTGAATCACCACATTGCCGCGTCGATCGCGGAGGTGGTGCGCAAGTGCGACGGCGCCGTGCCGATCGCGATGGGCGGGCCGCACGTGAGCTTCGAGATCGAGGGCAGCTTCCGCGATCTGCCCGCGCTCGACTACATCGGCATCGGCGAGGGCGAACACACGATGCGCGAGCTGTGCCGCGCGCTCGAGGGGCGCATGGACATGCGCGACGTGCGCGGGCTCGCGCTGCGCGACGGCGAGCGCATCGTGCGCACCGCGCCGCGGCCGCTCGAGGACGACCTCGACACGCTGCCCGTGCCCGCGCGCGACCTGGTGCCGCTGCAGCGCTATCTCGCGTTCGACAGTCACGCGAGCGTGGTCACGAGCCGCGGCTGCCCGTACTCGTGCATCTTCTGCTCCGCGCCCGCGTGGACCGGGCGCCAGGTGCGCTACCGCAACCCGAACCTGTGCGTCGACGAGATCGAGACACTCGCGGCGCTGGGCTTCACCGAGATCACCATCGAGGACGATCTCTTCACGCTCTACCGCAAGCACTTCCTCGCGGTCTGCGGCGAGCTGATCCGCCGCGACACGGGGATACGCTGGAACGCCTTCTCGCGCGTCGACACGATCTCGCCCGAGATCGTCGCGACCATGAAGAGCGCCGGCTGTCAGGCGATCTGCTTCGGCGTCGAGAGCGGGAGTCAGGAGATTCTCGACCTGGTCAAGAAGAAGTCGAGCCTCCAGAAGGTGAAAGAGGCGATGCGCATGACCCAGGAGGTGGGCATCACCGCGCTCGCGTCGTTCATCATCGGGCTGCCCGGCGAGACGGAAGAGACGCTGCGCAAG
>DATFUE010000655.1:0-4112 GCA_035261165.1 Myxococcota bacterium | reverse complement strand
CGCGGGAAGGCCAGGGCCTGGGTCGAGGGATCGCCGCTCTTCGCGAACGCGAGCCACGCGTCCATCATGCGCTCCGAGAGCACGGCCGCCTTCGGGCCGGTGCCCGAGAAGTCGACCATGCCCGGCTGCGTGTGTGTGCCGAACACGAAGCCGAGCTCGAGCGCGTGACACGAGCCGAGCATCCCGCCGAGCATCGGAGAAGGCCACGTGAACAGATAGTTGAACACGCGCGGCTCGTGCTGCGTTTGGGTCTCGGCCAGACGCAGCGCGGGCATGCGGAAGATGCGATCCGTCTCGAGCGCGCCCCACAGCTCGGGCGGAGTCACGGCCGCGCTCCGCTCGCCGCGCGCCTTCCGGTACGCGTCGACCACGCCGCGGCCGGCGGCGCCCAGGCGGCGCTGGCAGCGCGCGTAGAGCTGCTCCTCGGTCAGCGTGAAGTTGGTCGGATCCGCGGGCATGAACAGCTTCCACTCCTCGAGCGTGGTGCCGAGCAGGAGCGGCACCCCGGCCGCCGAGCCGCGCGCCACGGACTCGAGCGCGAGCCGCGGCTGCACGTCGCCGTCGATCACGGGCTGGAAGGGCATGCCGCCGACGTCGTCGTTCGCCGCGCCGGGAGGCCCGACGAGCTTCGCCATCGTCTCGAGCAGCTGCGCGGCCGGCGCGGCCAGCAGCGCGTCCGTGTCGCGCCCTACACCGAGCAGTGACGTGAAGCGCTCCGCCACGTGCGCCGCGTGCACGCGCGTGTTCGCGGTGCTGCAGGCGCCGCTCTGCGGGATCGCCTTGTGGAACAGGCCCCGGGCCTTCGGCAGGCCGAGCAAGGTGCCCACGCTCATGCCGCCCGCGGACTCGCCGAAGATCGTGACGTTCTCGGGATCGCCGCCGAAGGCCGCGATGTTCTCGCGCACCCAGTCGAGCGCCGCGACCTGATCGAGGATGCCCTCGTTGCCCGTCGAGGGAATGCGCCCGCCCGTGAGCTCGGACAGGCGCAGGAACCCGAGCGGTCCCAGGCGATAGTTCACGGTCACGACGACGACGTCGCCGCGCTTGGCCAGCGGTGCGCCGTCGTAGATCGATTGCGCGCCCGAGCCGATCGTGAACGCGCCGCCGTGAATCCACACCAACACCGGGCGCCGCGCGCCGTCGACCCGCGGTGTCCACACGTTCAGGAACAGACAGTCCTCGCTCTGCGGCTCGCTGATCTTGAACGCCTCGAGCAGGTCGAGCGGGATCAGGTTCTGGGGCGCGCAGGCGCCAAAGCCCGCGGCCTTGCGCACGCCGGACCACGGCGCGGCCAGCTCGGGCGCGCGCCAGCGCCGCGCGCCGACCGGGGCTGCCGCATACGCGATGCCGCGAAAGATGGACAGCCCGTCTTTCTCTTCGCCCTCGAGCTTGCCCTGCTTCGTGGTCGCGATCGCCGTCATGCCGCTGCCCTCCCTCACGCGAGTTCTTCCGCTTTGCTGCGCACGGGATTCTGGCAGGGCGCGCGGTTGTGATGCAAAGCACTGGGGAAGTTGCACTGCGTGACGCGGGTCACTCATGCATGTCGCTGTTTTCCCGAAATGGCGCACGGAGGCTCTTGGGGAGCCAGATCTTGACCCGTTCGACATCGCTCGAATGCCGCCACGCCGTCGTTTGCCTCGCAATCTCCTGCCTCGTCGGCCTGTCGCTGCGCGCGCACGCGCAGGCGACTTGCGGGCCCGAGACGCGGGTGCCCTTTGCCGGCCACACCTTCCCGGTGGATCCGGCGCCGACCTTGATCGATGCGTTCCTGTATCTGAGTTTTGCGGACCCCGTGCTCGTGACTCCGGTCCCCGGCGCAGCCGACCGGCTCGCGGTCGCGGAGCAGGGCGGGCGCATCCTCGTGTTCCCCAACGACCTGTACGCGTTCTCGGCCGAAGTTCTCGTCGATCTCTCCGCCGCGGGCGCGTCGTGGGCGCCCGTGTTCGTGGACGCAGAGCAGGGCGTGCTCGGCCTCGCGTTCGATCCCGAGTTCGGGGCGAACGGCTGGTTCTACGTCGACTACTCCGTGCGCGGCAACGAGTGCGGCGCGGCGCACGCCTGCACGCGCGTGGTGCGACTCACCGCGATCGCGGCCACGAACGAAGACGGGAGCGAGACACTCGCCGTCGATCCGAACAGCGCGCGCACCGTGCTGCAGTTCGAGGAGCGCTTCGCCAATCACAAGGCGGGGACGCTCGCGTTCGGTCCCGACGGCATGCTGTGGCTCTCGAGCGGCGACGGCGGCGGCACCGGCGACCCGCAGAACAACGCGCAGAGCCTGACGGGGGTGCTCGGCAAGCTGCTGCGCATCGACGTGCACCGCGGCGACGGCTACGCGATCCCGGCCGACAACCCGTTCGCGGGCGACGCGTCGCGTCGCGGCGAGATCTTCGCGTACGGGCTGCGCGCTCCGCGGCGCTTCTCGTTCGATCGACTCACCGGCGATCTCTGGCTCGGCGACGTAGGCGAGACGCGCGCGGAGGAGATCGACCGGATCCCGTTCGGCTCGGCCGGCGGTCAGAACTTCGGTTGGAAGCTCTGCGAGGGCACGAGCGACGCCAGCGGCGCCGGCTGCGGCGCTCCGGGACTCACGGCTCCCGTCCTCAGCTACGCGCACGATCCGTCGGGCGGGCAGGGAGTGATCGGTGGCTACGTGTACCGCGGCTCGGAGATGCCGGACCTGTACGGGCAGTACGTCTATGGCGACTCGGTGAGTGGCCGCATCTGGGCCTGGGATCCGAGCGGCGCCGCCGCCCCGCGCGAGATCGCGACACTGTCCGGTGTCCGCTCGCTCGGCGAGGACCGCAACGGCGACCTGATCGCCGTGGCCGGCGACGGCACGCTGCGCCGCTTCATCGCGGCGGGGAGCGAGCTCGATCCCGGCGTGCCGCAGACGCTCTCCGCGACGGGTCTCTTCGCGAGCATCGCGAGCCTCGAGCCCGCCCCCGGCATGATCGCGTACGAAGTCAACGCGCCGGGCTGGTCCAGCTTTGCGTCGACGCAGCGCTGGCTCGCGCTGCCGGGCGACGCGCGCATCGGCTTCTCGGCCACGGGTGAGTGGACGTTTCCCGTCGGCACGGCGCTCGTGCAGCAGTTCGATCTGCCGGGGCTCAGCGGCCAGGTGCGCGCCGAGACACGCGTGCTGCTGCGCCAGACCAGCGGCTGGCGCGGCTACACCTATTGGTGGACCCCCGACCAGACCCACGCCGACCTGATCACCGGTTCGCTCTCGTACAGCTACGACGTCGACTTCGGCTCGGGGCCGGTGGTGCTCGATTGGTACTTCCCGTCGCCCGCACAGTGTCTCGAGTGTCACACGCAGGCGGGCGGACGAGCGCTCGGCCTGCGCACGCGCCAGCTGAACCGCTCCGACGCCGTGGGGGTGCAGAATCAGCTCGAGCGCTTCGCGTGCCTGGGGCTGTTCGAGACGCCGATCGGCCCGGCCGCGAGCTACGAGCACTTCCCTACGGCCAACGAAGCGAACGTGCCTCTCGATCGCTCGGCGCGCACCTATCTCGACGTGAACTGCGCGAGCTGTCACTCCCCCGGAGCGCCGACCCCCGGCGGCATGGATCTGCGCTTCGACACGCCCATCGAGGCGACGCACACGCTCTTCGTCCCCGCGGCGCAGGGCGACCTCGGCGTACCCGGCGGCGCGCGCATCCACCCGGGTCACCCGGAGCGCAGCGTGCTCCTCGCGCGCATGACCGCGAACGACCCCGAAGTGTGGATGCCACGCCTCGCCCTCTTGCGGGACTTCGGGGGCGCGGCGCTGATCTCGCAGTGGATCGACTTCGGCATTCCGGGCCGCGACGAGGACGGCGATCGGGTCGACATCTCCGAAGACAACTGCCCGACGCAGGCGAACCCCGACCAGCTCGACTCCGACGCCGACGGCGTCGGCGACGCGTGCGACAACTGTCTCGCGGTCGCGAACCCGCGCGTGCCCGCCGGCTATCTCGACGCGAATCCGTGGGCCACGCTGACTGGCGGCCAGCGCGACGACGACGCCGACGGCTACGGCAACCGCTGCGACGCGAAATTCGCGAGGGGCGCCAACGTCGGGACTTTGGATCTGGTGGAGTTCATCCATTCGCGCGCCCAGCAAGTCG
>DATFUE010000654.1:0-3121 GCA_035261165.1 Myxococcota bacterium | reverse complement strand
CTCGAGGTCGCCGGCGGGCGCTTCATGCTCTCCGACGAGTGGCCGGACGAGCACGTCTTCAGCCCCGCGAAGTACGGCGGCTCGTCGTGCGCGATCCACCTGCTCGTGCCCGACGTCGACGCGTTCGCGGCGCGCGCTGCGTCCGGCCGAGGCGCTCGACCGTGGAATCGAGGCGCTGTTGAACGAGCCCGACGCATCGCTCTCGCCCGCGAACGCGGAGCTCTCGGCGCTACTGCGCCTGGCGCTCGAGCTGCGCGAGCTGCCGCGCAGCGGCTTCCGCGCCGAGCTCGGCCTCGCGCTGCGCCCGCGCCTCGAGTCACGCGACTTGCGCGAAGAGGTGAGCCGGCTCGCGGGGGGCTACGAGAACCGGCTGCTCGGCTCGCTCGACACGTCCTCGATCATGGTCACGAAGTTCGCCGGCCTCGCCCCCTGGGAGCGCCATCCCGGCGGCGACGAGCTGATCCTCGTGCTCGAGGGCGGCGGCGACATCACCGTGCTCACCGACGCGGGACCCGTGCGTTCCGAGCTGCGGCCGGGGCGGCTGTTCGTGTGCCCGAAGGGTCTGTGGCACCGCGCGCACGCGCAGCCGGCGATGACCGCGCTCTATGTGACTCCGCTCGCGGGCGGCGAGCACTCGTGGGCGGAAGATCCGCGAACCGTCTGACGACTCGAGACAAGAAGAGAGAGAGCCAATGACCGATCGGAGACAGATCGTGACCCCCTACCTGTGCTGCCGCGACGCGATCCGCGCGCTCGCGTTCTACGAGCGCGGCTTCGGCGCGGTCGTCAGCAACCGCTACGTGACACCGGAGGGTGTCGTCGGTCACGCGGACCTCGAGGTCGCCGGCGGGCGCTTCATGCTCTCCGACGAGTGGCCGGACGAGCACGTCTTCAGCCCCGCGAAGTACGGCGGCTCGTCGTGCGCGATCCACCTGCTCGTGCCCGACGTCGACGCGTTCGCGGCGCGCGCGGTCGCGGCGGGGGCGACGCTCGAGCGCCCGGTCGCGGACCAGCCGCACGGGGACCGGAGCTGCACGGTTCGCGATCCGTTCGGGCATCGCTGGTTTCTCGCGACGCCGATCGAGGAAGTCGGCATCGACGAGCTGCGGCGCCGCGTCGGCGACCGCTTCGAAGTCACCTGAGTCGATCGAACCCGAGGAGGCCCCGATGACGCAGCCTGCCGCCACCCCCGCCGGTCTCCCGCCCGGCATCCTGCTCTATCAGATCGGAATCGGTCACTACTTCTCGCGCGCGCTGTATCTCGCGGCGAAGCTCGGCGTCGCCGACTTGCTGCGCGACGGGCCGCGCAGCGCGGGCGAGCTCGCCGGCGCGACGCAGACGGACGCGTCGGCACTGCGCCGCGTGCTGCGCCTGCTCGCGAGCATCGGCGTCTTCGAGGAGCGCGCCGACGACGGGCGCTTCGCGCTGACGCCGCTCGGCGAGCTGCTGCGCTCCGACGTCCCCGGCTCGATGCTCGCGAGCGTGAAGCTGTTCGCCGGAATCGGGATTCAGGACGGCTGGAGGGAGCTCGAGTTCTGCGTGCGCACGGGCTCGCCCGCGCTCCACAAGCACTCGCCGGGCGAAGACCCGTTCGCGCAGATGGCCAAGGACCCGGAGGCGGCCGCGAACTTCGACAAGGCCATGGCGACCTTCGCGCCCGCGACGGCCGCAGCGGTCGCCGCGTCGTACGACTTCTCGGTGTTCGGCAAGCTCAGCGACGTGGGCGGTGGCAATGGGGCGCTGTTGATCGGCATCCTGCGCGCCAACCCGAAGCTGCGTGGGCTCGTGTTCGATCAGCCGCACGTGGCGGAGCGCGCGCGCAGCCACGTCGCGGAGGCGGGCTTCGCCGAGCGCTGCGAGGTCGCGGGCGGGAGCTTCTTCGAGAAGATTCCGAGCGGCTCCGACGCGATCCTGTTGAAGCACGTGATCCACGACTGGAACGACGAGCGCGCGACGGCGATCCTGCGCAGCGTGCGCGCGGCGCTGCCCGCTGGCGGGAAGCTCCTGATCGTCGAGGGCGTCTATCCCGCGCGCATCGACCAGTCACTCGAGAGCCGCGGCGCGGCGGCCAACGACGTGAACATGCTCGTGTCCACCGGCGGGCGGCAGCGCTCCGCGGCGGAGTTCCGCGACTTGTTCCGGGCGGCGGGCTTCCGGCTGACGCGCATCGTCCCCACACCTGCCCGGGTCGCGGTGATCGAGGGCGAGCTCGCCTAGCGCGGACTCAGCTCGCCGCCTGCCTCGCCGCCGTGTCTCGCTTGTGCAGCTCCTCGACCGTCGCCGCGGACGCGAACGACGGCTTGAACATCGAGGTCATCGCGGGCACGAGCAGCATCGCGCCCACCATGTTCGTCGCGAGTACGATCGACATGAGCAAGCTCATGTCCGCCGCGAAGCGCAGGCTCGAGATGAAGTACCAGAAGATGATGCCGCCGACCAAGGTCGAGCCGGTGAAGAACACCGCCATGCCGGTGGTGGTGATCGCGATGCGGATCGCTTCGTCGATGTCGTGACCGCGTTTTCTCTCGTGGATGATCCGGTCCATGAGATACAAGCCGTAGTCCACGCCGACACCGACGCCGAGCGCCTGAACGGGCAGGGTGTTCACGTCGAAGCCGATGTTCGCGAAGTACATGTACGCGAGCGAGACCAACGTCGCCGTGCCCAGCGAGATACACAAGAGCGACCCGACCGCGAAGGAGCGATAGGTCAAGATGATCACCATGAAGATCGCGCTGAAGGACGCGATCAGGGTCGCGTTGTTGCTGCCCTCGACCTCGTCGTTGCTCGCGCCGAGCACGCCCATCAGGCCGGAAGCCAGCGCGAAGCTCGCGCCCTCGCCCCACTGACCCGACTCGCGGCGCGCGAAGTCGCCGCCCTTGTACTGGACCCAGAGCTCGGGCAAGTCGTAGAGGCCGCGCCTGCGCACCTGTGTGTGGACGCCGGCGGTCTCGTCCTGCCACTCCGATTCGACGGTGTAGTAGCGCCGGTCGAGCTGCGCGGACTTCTTCAGCGCGTATGCCGTGACCAAGTCGAAGCCGGGCACGGTCGCGAGCTTCTTCACGTCGGCGCCCGCGATCTTCTCCACGTTGTCATAGCCGTGCTCGACCAGGCTCTGCAC
>DATFUE010000653.1:0-8154 GCA_035261165.1 Myxococcota bacterium | reverse complement strand
CGCCAACACCAGAAAGCGTAGCCGGGCCGCGTCGGGGCAGATGAACGCGCGGAAGGTCGCCTCCAGCGACGCGTCGTAGAGCGCGAGGTCGTCGAGCTCGAGCTCGCCGCGCGCCTCGGTGCTGGTTCCGCTCGAGCGGTACGTGCGCACGGTGGCCTCCGGCGGGAAGATCGCGAAGCGCGCCTCCTTGAACGCCCCCGTCGGTACGGCGGGGATCTCGCGCCAGTGGCGCACCGCGCGCGGATCGCGCCCGAACGCCGCGCACAGCCGGCGGTAGGCGGCGCCGTGCTCGACCTGAAGCCGGAACAGCGCGAGCGCGAGCCGCTCGAAGCGCGCCTCGTCGGCCGGCGCGTCGACTCCCTCGGCGATCCACGCCAGCAGCTCGCGCTCGAGCTCCGCGCGAGTCACTCGAGCGCCTCCGCGAGCTCGTCGGCTGCGGCCTCGAGCAGCTCCTCCGCGATCGTGAGCGGCGGCGTGAGCGCGAGCACGCGGTTCTCGGGGCCCTCGCCGAGCACCACCCAGCCGGCGCGCAGCAAGCGGGCGGACGCCGCGCGTGCGAACGCGGCGTCGTCGAGCTCCAGCGCGACGAGCAAGCCGCGCCCGCGCAGCTCGCGCACGCGCGCGTTCCCGCCGATGCGCTTGCCCAGCAGCGCGAGCCAACGCGCGCCGACCGCGTCCGCTCGCTGAACCAGGCCATCCCCCTCCAGGGTATGCAGCACAGCGAGCGCGGCGGCGCAGCCGAGCGGATTTCCGAGGTGTGTGCTCGTGTGCAGGGCCTCGCCTTGTGACGACGGCCAGCGGCGCATGACTTCGGGGCGGCCGACGCAGGCCGAGATCGGGAAGCCGCCGCCGAGCGCCTTCCCCAGCGCGACGACGTCCGGCGCGACGCCCTCGTGCTCGCACGCGAGCCAGCGGCCGGTGCGACCCAATCCGGTGTAGACCTCGTCCGCGACCAGCAGCGCGCCGACCTCGTCGGCGATTCCGCGCAGCTCCGCGAGGAAGCCGCGCGGCGGGAACACGAGCCCAGCGCGCCCTTGAATCGGCTCGAACAGGATCGCCCCGACATCGCCCCCGCGCGCCGCGCGCCGCGCCGCCTCCGCGTCGCCGTAGGGGACGAAGCGCGTCTGACCCGCGAGCCGCGCCAGGAACGGGCGGCGGAACCCGTCGCGCCAGGTCGCGTCGAGCGAGCCGAGACCCAGCCCGTGGTAGGCCCCCTCGAACGCGAGCACCGCGGGCTTGCCCGTCGCGATCAGCGCCGTCTTCAGCGCCGACTCGACCGCGTCGGAGCCGGAGCCCGACAGGATGGCAAAGCCCAGCTCGTGCGGCAGAACGCGCGCGAGCGCCTCGAGCAGCGCGAGCTTCACTTCGGCGGGGAACACGTCGCCCATCGCGTGCTGCAGCTCGCCCGCCTGCGCGCGCAGCGCCTCGACGAGCGCGGGATGGGCGTAGCCGAGCACCGCGGCGCCGAAGCCCGCACCGAGATCGACGAAGCGGTTGTCGTCGACGTCGAGCAGGTTCGCGCCGAGGCCGCTCCTCCAGAAGAGCGGCGCGGGCGGTCCCTGCCAAGTCACCTCCGGACACTCGACCGCCGCGAGTCGCTCCGCCAGCGCGCGCGATCTCGGTCCGGGCACTTCGGTGGCGATGCGCGGCAGATCGTGTCCGGTCACGCGCCGATGCTAGCCCGCGTGCCCGCCGGGGTACAGAGAGCGCGGCGGGTGGTATAAGTCGTCCGCGGAGGTCGTGCGCTGGCGGCGGCAGATGACGCGAGAGTTGCGCGTGAGCCCGCCGGGCGAGGCAGCGGCGTGGCGCTCGCGCTGCGTGCGCTCCTCTATCTCGCGCTCGTCGTCGGACTTTCGAATCTGTTGCTCGTCGACGCGCTCGACCGCACCGTGCTCGCGCACGTGCGCCGTGGAATCGCCTATCTCGCGGCCGCCTTGCTCTCACTGTTTCGCCCCGACGTCCGGGCGGTCGGCGAGCGCGTGTTCGTCGGCACGAGCGCGGTCGAGATCGTGAACGGCTGCACCGGCCTCGACGTCGGCATCTTCCTCGCGTCGGCGATGCTGGTGTTTCCCGCGCCCTGGCGCGCGCGCCTGCGCGGGGCGGCGCTGGCGTTCGCGATCGCGTTCACCGTCAACTTCCTGCGCGTGCTCACGCTGTGCGTGTTGAACGAGGGCTCGCAGCCGACGTTCGAAGTCGTGCACGTGTACGTCTGGCCGGCGTTCATCTCGCTCGTGTGCCTCGCGACCCTCCTGGTCTGGATCCGCAGCGCGCAGCGAGAGAATGCCTAGTCTCACTCACTGCGCTCGGCTCCGCCTCGCTGCGCGCGGCCCCTTCGTCCTCGTCGTGCGCTTCGCGGTCGTGTACGGGCTGCTCGCGGGGCTCGCCGCGCTGCTGCCCGTGTATGCGCAGCTGGAGCGGCCGCTGGTGGCGGTCGCGAACGGGTTGCTGCACGAGACGCCGACGGAGACGCGCACGCTCTCGTTCGAGCGCAAGGACGACGGAGGCACTTACTCGTACGAGCTTCGCGTCGGCGAGCTCGGGCGCCGCGTCGAGCGCGGCATGCACGCGCACGGCTTCGTCGCGTTGTTGTTCGTCGCGCTCGTGCTCGCGACGCCCTGGCTCGGCGCGCGCCGTCTCGCGCTCGCCGCTTGCGGGGGCGCGGCGCTCGTGCTCGCGATCAGCGCCCTGATGCTGATGAGCGACGTCGCGCGCTGGGAGGAGGAAGCGCGGGCCGCGATGAACCTGCCGCTCGGCTCGCGACCGTACGGGGTACCGATCGGCTTCGCCGCCGGGCTACACCAAACTGCGGCGGGCGGTGTCTTGCCGATCGTCTATTGGGTGCTGGTCGCGATCAGGCCAGCCGCGCCGCGCGCGTGAAGATCGCGCGCCACATCGCGCGGGTGAGCACGCGCGTGTTCGTGTTCTGCCGCGAAGGGTGGTAGCTCGCCAGGAGCCTCGGTCGCCCAGTCACTTCGAGCTCGGCGCCGTGCGCGAACGGATGGCGCGCCAGCGGACCGAGCTCGAAGCAGCGCAACACCGCCTGCCAAGCGATCTGCCCGAGCGCAAGGATCACGCGCGCGTCCGCAAGCGCCTCGAGCTCGCGCGCGAGCCAGGGCCGACAGCGCGACTGCTCGTCGGTCGTCGGGCGGTTCTGCGGCGGCACGCACTTCACCGCGTTCAGGATGTACACGCCGCGGAGTCGCTCGCCGTCCCAGAGGCCGCGGCGGCCGAGCTCGCCGTACAGCCACTCACCTGACGCATCCATGAAGAACGGTCGGCCCGAGCGATTCGCGCCGTGCATCCCGGGCGCGAGGCCGACGACCACGAGCGACGCGCGGCGATCGCCGAAACCGGGGACCGGGCGGTTCCAGTACTCCGCGTGCCGCGTGCGCAGATCCGCGAGGAAACCGGCGAGCCGCGGGCAGCGGGCGCAGCCGGGCACCTCGCGCTCGATCTCGCGCAGAGACAGCTCACGAGCGCGCATCTCTTGCGCAACCTACGCCTGATCTGCACGTGACTCAAGCTCGAAGCGCGCGGCGCCGATGTTCACAGGATGCGGCTCTTCGCCATCGCAGCACTCGTCCTCGCGTCGCTGGCTTTCACCGTTGGTGGCGTCGCCATCGTCGGTCGCGCAGACTCCGAGGAGAAGACTCCGAACGCGTCGCCGGCCGGCTCGCCCCTCTTCGAGGCCAAGCCCGTCGAGAACGGCTGCGCGCAGCCGCAGCGGCACGATGTGCGCATCCCCGCCAGCCGCTTCGCCGTCGCGGGAGACACGGTCCAGCTCAACACGCGCGGCTACAATTACGCCGCGCCGGGCGAGATCCAGATGGACCCGATGGGCCGAAGCAAGCCCGCGGATCTCCCGCCTGCGGCCAAGCCGGCCGGGACAGCTCGGCCGCCCATGCTCCTGCCGCCCGCGCCGCCCGCCTCGCCCGCGCGCTAGCGCGTCGCGGCGAGCGCGCGCCAGAGCAGCAGCTGCCCCGCAACCACGGCGAGGCCCAGCGCTAGCGGGCTCGGTCCGGCAGCCGCGCGCACGAGCGCGGCGGCGCACAGCGGCGTCACCACGGTCCAGACGGCGAGGCGCTGCACCTCGCGCGTGGTGTGCATGCCGATGCGGCGGTTGGCGAGACCCAGCGCGAGCGCCAGCGCGACGTGCAGCGCGCTCGCGGCCAGCGCCGCGCGCACGGACGGGGCAGCGAAGGCGAGCGCGGCGAGCGCCAGGATGACTCCCGTCCGCCCGCCGCGGCGGGCGCCCAGAACCCGGCGACAGGCGACGGCGTCGCCCAGCGCGGTGCCGGCGACGAGCCCCGGGAGCTCGTGCGCCTCGAGGAACACGCGCCGGGCGCGCGTCGCGTGGATCTTCGGCGCAGCCATTGGCGGGCGCATTGTAGCGCCCGACTCTCTCTCGCCGATTGAGAAGCGTGGAACGCGCGGAGGTACTGATCGCGGGCGCCGGCGTGGTCGGCTCGGCCATCGCCTGCGCGCTCGCCGAGCGCGGCGTGCGCGACGTGTGCGTCGTCGACCTGGATCTGGCCGGCCGCTACGCCTCGTCGGAGCTGAACGCGGGCGGCGCGCGCGCGACCTGGTGGCAGGAAGTGAACATCGCGGCGTGTCGCGACACGCTGGCGTTCTTCGCGGAGCACGCGGCCGAGCTCTCGTTCCGGCGCACCGGCTATCTGTGGCTGTACGCGGACCCCGCGCTGTTCGCGCGGGCCCGCGAGCGGCGAGCGCTGCAGGAGAGACTCGGCGTGCGCGTCGACCCTCTCGAGCCGAGCGAGGTTACGCGCCGCTTTCCGCTCGTGGACCGCAACCTCGAGGAGCTCCTGGGTGCGACCCTCTCCCCCGGCGACGGGCTCCTGAATCCGAACGCGCTGCGCCGCCTGTACCAGGACCGTGCGATCGCCGGCGGCGCGCGCTTCCTACAGCGCCACTATCTCGAAGCGATCGACGTCTCCGAGCACGCGCCCGGGGTGCGCGCGGTGGAGCGCGTGCACTTCGCCGAAGTCGCCAAGGGCGACCCCGCCGACGAGTCACGCGTGATCGAGCACATCCTGACACAGCATGGTGTGGACCCCGACGCCACGCTCGGCCACGTCTCGATCCGCCCCGAGATCTTCGTGAACGCGCTCGGCGCGTGGAGCCCGCTGGTATCGGCCAAGCTCGGCGCGCGGAGCTTCGCGGAGCCCGTGCGCCGCCAGATCTCCATCCTCGACGTGCGCGCGCGAGACCTCCCCGCGGGCGTCGACCTCCACGCGGGCCCGATGATCGTCGACGCGTCGGGCCTCTACTTCCACCCCGAGGGCCCCTACACGCTCGCCGGTTACTCGAACGCGGACGAGCCGACGGGCTATCGCTTCGACTACGACGGCGACGAGTTCTTCGAGCGCGAGATCTGGCCGCGGCTCGCGCACCGCTGTTCGGCGTTCGAGCGCTGTCACCACGTGCGCGGCTGGGCGGGTCTCTATTCCGTGACCCCGGATTGCAGCGGCATCCTCGGCCGCGTGGCGGGAATCGCGAACGCGTTCGAAGCGCACAGCTTCACCGGGCGCGGCGTGATGCAGTCGCGCGCCGTCGGCCGGGGCGTGGCAGAGCTGATCTGCGACGGCGGCTTTCGCGCCCTCGACCTCTCGCCGCTCTCTCCGGCGCGCTTTCTGGGGCCCCGCGAACGCTGGCTGAATGAGGATTTGCACATCTAGTGGGGCGTCGCGAAGATGCGCGCCCGTGTGGGCGAACGCCTGGGGATTCCTGAAGGTCCGGAAGCGCTTCTGGCTGTTGCCGCTGCTGCTCGTTCTCGGCGTGTTCGCGGCGCTCGTGATGCTCTCCGCAGGCTCGGAGGGCAACTTCGTGTACACGCTGGACTAGCGGAGTGACTTCAGGCGCTGCCCGCGTTCGAGCGCGGCGCGATGCGGCCGCGCACGTGACGCGCGACCAGCTCCAGCACGCTCATCCGGTTCAGCGGCTGCAACAGGAACGCGTCGAAGCCGAAGCCGCGCGAGCGCTCGCCCAGCCCCGCTTCCTCGGGGGCGGCGAGTGCGATGACCGGCGCGCTGCAGCCGACGTGGCGCAGCGCGGCGACCGCACCGAAGCCGTCCATCACGTGCATGCCGAGGCCGAGCAGCACTAGATCGAACGAGCCGTGCAGCGCAGCGTCGACCGCGCCGCGTCCGGTCTCTGCGGTCGCGACCTCGAGGCCGATCTCCTCCAGGATGCGCCGCAGGAGACAGCGCGTCTCGGCGCAGGCTTCCGCGACCAGGACGCGGCCGCGCAGGCGGGTCTCCGGAAGGCGCAGCCAGCTCGGCCGGCGCGCCAGGTCGTCGGTCGCGACCGGCCGGAGCGCGAAGCGCAGCCGGTAGACGCCGCGCGCGTTGGGCGCGCGCTCGTACTCGAGGTCGCCGCCGAGCACGCGCGCGATGCGGCGCGCGAGCGCCAGGCCGATGCCGTCGGCGGAGCTCGAGCTCTCGACGCCGCCGGCCGCGGTGTCGAGCGCGCGAGTGAGTCGTTCGAACTCTTTGAGGCTCGGACCCGGAGACGTGTCTATGACCTCGATTTCTCCGCGATCCGGCGCGCGCCAGCCGGCGCGCACGCTGATCCCGCCCTTGCGCGTGTGCGCGAGCGCGCTGTCGAGCACGAGCCGCAGCGCGTGGCGCAGCCGCAGTGAGTCGAACATGGCGCGCTGCGGCAGGACCGGGCGCATGTCGCTCCACAGCCGCAGGCCGCGCTCTTCACAGGGCGAGCGAAATTCCTCGACGACCAGCTCGATGGTCGCGCGCGGATTCGCCTCGAGCAGGCTCGCCGCG
This sequence comes from Myxococcota bacterium, assembly GCA_035261165.1. Classification (GTDB taxonomy): domain Bacteria; phylum Myxococcota_A; class UBA9160; order SZUA-336; family SZUA-336; genus VGRW01. Next base: position 1,357 of record DATFUE010000653.1, on the reverse strand, counting down.
TGCATGCCGGCCTGGGCCCGCTCGCTGGCGGCGATCTCGCGCACCAGCGCCAAGAGCTTGTGACCGTGGCGGCGGATGCCCTCGACGCGCTTGCGCTCGACGTGATTCCCCGCCGACTCGAGCACCAGGTCCGCGTAGCCCAGCGCCGCTGTGAGTGGGCCCTCGAGCTCCGACGCCAAGGTCGTGCGCAGCCCCGCGCTCGCGGCTTCGCGTTGCCCGGCGGGCGGGCGGGGTGACTCTACGGACTCGTCGAGGTCGCACATGGGTACGTCCGCAAATCGGCGCGGGCACGAGCGAAATTGAGACGAACCAAGTCGAGCCGCGGCGAGGGCCGCCCCGAGCCGCGGCGGGCAAGCGCCGCAGGCGCGCGCAGTGAGGCGAAGCCGAACGAAGTCAACCGGGTTTGAGCTCGGAGATGAGCTGTGCTTCCAGCCCGGCGAGGGTGACGCGCAAACTGCCCTGAAGCGCGCGGTCGAGCGAGTGTGTCCGTCCCACCTCGCGCACGAGTGACTTCACTCGGTCGCGGCCGGCGCGGCGGAACATCATCTCGATGGCGGCGTAGGACTCGAGATACGCGAGCTCGGCGGGCGCCTGCGCCAGCCCCGCCAGGGTGGGGCCGGACAGGGCCGCGAGCGGAATCCAGGCGCCGGACGCGACGGCCGCGCGCAGGCGCCCGTCCTCGTTCGCGTCGAGGTGGTCGCGCCCGAGCGCGCGGCGCTCGAAATACTCCGCGAGGCCCTCGTTCAGCCAGGCGGGCCAGAGATCGCGAGGCGCGACAGACTCGAGCGCGGCGTGGAGATACTCGTGATGCAGGGTCGTGACGAGGCGCGCGTCGACGCCGCGACCGCCCCGCACGTTCACCGCGCCGTCCCAGAAGCCGGCGGCGCGAAATCCGAAGCGACTCGAGAATGCGGCGTCGAAGACGCTCGGGTCGTACACAAAAACGCGTATCCGATTGCGCGGCTCGACGCCGAGCGTGTCGCGCACGTCGCGATGCGCGTCCTCGAGCGCCGCGAGCACGCCGCGCTCGAACTCGCGCGAGCCGTCGGGGCCCGAGTAGCGCGCGAAGCCGACGGCTTCGAAGAGTTGGAAGTGGCTCGAGCTGCGCTCGCTCCAGTTGCCTTCGGCCAGCGCGCTCGAGAACGCCAGCAAAACCGCGCCTGCGAGGGCTGCGAAGGGGGTCGCGCGCATGCGTCGAGTGTAACGCGAATTCGCATTCTCCCCTTGCGCGAGGGGCCTTTCATGCTATTTGCCGCCTGTGCCGAATCATCGGCCCGGAATTTTGTTAGGGAGTTTTCGAACATGGGTACGAAGAAGAAGGCCGCGGCGAAGTCGAAGGGCGATTCGATGATCATCT
>DATFUE010000652.1:0-3357 GCA_035261165.1 Myxococcota bacterium | reverse complement strand
GCCGTCGGCGCGCGCCCCACGCTCGCGTCCTGCGCCATCGGCGAAGTCTGCGCCCAGACACTCTTCAACGAGGGCAAGGCGGCCGCCGCCGCGGTGGCTGCCAAGACCGTGAACTCGTCGCTGGAGAGCGTCGTCGAGGCGAACACGCTGCTAAGCGGGCTCGGCTTCGAGAGCGGCGGCCTGGCCGCAGCACACGGCGTCGCCCAGAGCTACACGGCCATTCCAAGAGTGAATGACCACTACCTCCACGGCGAGATGGTCGCCATGGGCACGCTTGCACAGCTGATGATGGAGTCGCGTCCCGAGGAGGCAGCCAGGGTCGCCGAGTTCTTCGCGAGCGTCGGTCTGCCGATTCACCTCGGGCAACTGTCGCTCGACGCCGGCGACGGCGCTGCGCTCGACGTCGTCACCGAGGGCACTCTGGCGTTCCCGTTCATCGGCAACATGCCGCAGCCGATCACTGCCCCGCTGGTGCGCTCGGCGGTTCTCGACGCCCATCGCCTGGGACTCTCCGTCGACGAGAAGATGGGAGACGCAGCCTACAGGCGGCTGCGAGCCAGCTGACGAGTCGCAGTCTAGCGGCTCAAGAGTCGGCGGGCGTTCCCGCCGAGAATACCGTCGCGTTCCTCGGAGGTCAGTCCAGGCACGGCGGAGACGAGGCCGTGCACGTCGTAGTGACCCATGTCGAACGGGTAGTCCGTGCCGACGACGACCTGACTCGCGCCCACGACGTCGATGAGACGGCGCAGCGCGGCGGGATCGTAGACGAGTGAGTCGAAGTAGATGCGCTTCAGATACTCGCTCGGGCGGTGACGGATCGACTGCGCCTCGGGCCGCACGGCGTGGCCGTGATCCGACCGAGAGACGTACGCCGGCAGATAGCCGCCGCCGTGCGCGGCGACGATCTTCACGCCGGGATGCCGGTCGAGCGTACCGCCGAAGATCAAGTAGGAGAGGGCGATCGCCGTCTCCGCGGGATTTCCAATCAGATTCTGCAGGTAGAAGCGATTGAGGCGCTCACCGAGCGAAGTCCCCATCGGGTGGATGAAGACAATCGCGCCGAGTGACTCGGCCTTCGCCCAGAACGGCTCGAGCTTCTCGTCGGCGAGCTCGAGCCCGTTGACCGAGGTCGAAACCTCGACCCCCACGAGGCCGAGACGCAGCAACGCGTGCTCGAGCTGCTCGACCGCGAGATCCGGATGCTGCAGGGCGACGTTCCCCAGCCCCTTCAGGCGCTCGGGATGCCGCGCGCAAGACTCCGCGATCGACTCGTTCTGAGTGCGCACGAGCTCGCGCCCGAGATCCCGATCGGCCCAATAGTAGTACTGGGTCGGCGCGGGACTCACGACTTGCACATCGATCCGCATCCGTTCGAGATCGGCGAGGCGTGTGTCGAGGTTCGTGAGCTTCGGAGCCGCGTTCGGCCCCATGACGCGCGCATTGTGCTCGACCGATGCCGCACCCATGGTGTGAAGCATCATCGCGGCCTCGGCGCGCTTCTCCGGGCGGTCGGCGACGAGTCGCTCCACGGCGAGCACGAGCATGTGCCCGTGCAGATCGACGGTGAACGCGCGCGAGGTCATGCGCGCGATTGTGCATGAACTCCGGAACTCTGTCGTAGAATGGCGCGGTATCCGACAGCGCGACGGAGCTGTCCGAGGCATCGTCGCTACGGGAGGTTCTTCGTGGCAGAAACGGTGGGCTCCTTCGCGAAACCGAGCGCGGTCGAGCGGATGTTCGGGTCGGCCCTCGTTTGGCTGCTGCGGCTCGGCGTCGGTCCGTCGCACATGCGGGTGCTCGAGGTGCGCGGGCGGAAGAGCGGGAAGGTATTCGCGCTCCCCGTCGATCTGTTGTCGAAGGACGGGAAGCTGTATCTCGTCGCGCCGCGCGGCTACGCGCAGTGGGTGCGCAACGCCGAGTCCGCGGGCGCGGTCGTGCTGCGCCGGGGAGGCACGACGCAGACCTATCGGCTGCGTGTGCTCACCGATGCGGAGAAGCCGCCGATCCTCAAGGCCTATCTCGACGCGTTCAAGAGCGAGGTGCAGCGCTTCTTCCCCGTGCCGGCCGGCTCGCCGGTGGAGCAGTTCACGCCCCTGGTGAGTCGCTACCCGGCGTTCGAGCTCACGTCGTGAGCTCGCGCAATTCGAGGTGAGAGATGGACCTGGGACTGCGAAACAAATCGGTGTTGATCACGGGTGGCTCGATGGGCATCGGGCTCGCGTGCGCGCACGGCTTCGCGGCGGAAGGTGCGAACGTGCGGCTCGTGGCGCGCTCGCCCGGTGCGCTCGACGCGGCGGCGCGCGAGGTCGCGGCAAAGCACGGGGTCGAGGCGAAGACCTGGGCGGTCGATCTGCGCGCGCCGGGGTCGGTCGAGATGCTCGCGGCCGAAGCCGGGCCGATCGACGTGCTGGTGAACAACGCGGGCGACATGCAGAGCGGGTCACTCGGCGCGATCGACGAGGAGAAGTGGCGCCACGCCTGGGAGCTGAAGGTGTTCGGCTTCATCAACCTGACGCGCGCGGTGCTCGCGCAGATGGAAGTGCGTGGGCGCGGCGTGATCGTGAACGTGATCGGCATGGGCGGCGTATCGCACTCTCCGGACTACATCCTGGGCGCATCGGGCAACGCCGCGCTGGATGGGTTCACCAAGGCCGTCGGCAAGGGATCGGTGCGCCACGGCGTGCGCGTGCTGGGGGTGCATCCGGGGGCGACGCGCACCGAGCGACTCGTCGCGCCGCTCCGCGCGCTCGCGAAGCAGCGCCTCGGCGACGAGTCACGCTGGGAGGAGCTGCTGCGCGGGCAGCGCATCCAGGAGCCGGAGCAGGTGGCCGACACGGTCGTGTTTCTCGCCTCAGAGCGCGCGGCCCATCTCTCCGGCGTGGTTTTGAACCTCACACCCGCTTGAGCTGATACGATCGCGCCGATGGCGGTCGAAACACAGGAGCGTGTAGCCCTCGCGGACGGCAGGTCGATGCGCGGGTTTCTCGCCCTGCCGATCGGCGCCGCGCCGGCGGCCGGCTGGCCCGCCGTCATCGCGATTCACGACATCATGGGCTTCAGCCCCGACATCCGCCGCATCGCTCGGCGCTTCGCGGACTCCGGCTACGCCGCCCTCGCGCCCGCGCTCTACGACGGCGCTGGTGCGCCACCGCTCTGTGTCGCGCGCACTGTGCGCGACATGAGTCGCGGCGACGGGCCGGCCTTCGCGCGCCTCGACGCGGCGCGCGCGTTCCTGGCGGGTCGCTCCGAGATCGACGCGAACCGCATCGCCGTCACCGGCTTTTGCATGGGCGGCGGCTTCGCGCTCTTCTGGGCCGCGCGCGGGGGGCTGCAGGTCTGCGCTCCCTACTACGGCGC
>DATFUE010000651.1:0-2764 GCA_035261165.1 Myxococcota bacterium | reverse complement strand
CCGATGCGCCCGATGTACATGCCCGTGCGCAGGCGGATGTGCTCCAGCGCGTCGAGCGTCTGGATCGTGCTCTCGTCGTAGGCGACGGGCTTGCGTGGACCCTTGCGGTCGCCGTCGGCGGCCATGCGTTCTCCCTGGGGGGGTGGGTGGACGATCGAAGACCCGAGCCGATGCGTCAAGGTGAGACGCGGCGAGGGGCGCCCCGAGCCTCGGCGGCAAGCGCCGAAGGCGCACGCCGCGAGCCGCAGGTGAGCGAAGTCAATCAAGTGACGAGGCGCACATGCCCTAAGATGTCGGTGTGAGTCGCACGCGCTTCGCCCCCACCACTTCGGGCCCCGCGCACCCCGGGACGCTCGTCGCGGGGCTGCTCGCCTGGCTCGATGCGCGTTCCCGCGGCGGCCACGTCACGCTGCGCCTCGAGGACGTCGACCCGGCGCGCTGCACAACCGCGTCGGCCGACGACATGTGCGCCGCCCTGCGCTGGTTCGGGCTGGATTGGGACGCGCAGGAGCTGCAGAGCGCGAATCGTCCCGCGCACGACGCCGCGCTCGATCGGCTCGCGGAGCTCGGCCTCCTGTACCCGTGCACGTGCAGCCGCGGTGAGGTCTCGCGAGGGGGGACGCGCGCGGTCGACGGGGGCTGGCGTTACACCGGTCGGTGTCGAAAGAGGCCGCTGCCTGCGAAGGGCTGGCGCGCCGCGGACGCCGCGCTGCGCCTGCGCCTTCCCGACGGGCGCATCGAGCTCGCCGACGAGAGCGGCCTCGACCTGTCCCAGGACCTGCTCGGCGAGATGGGCGACCCGGTGCTGCGCCGCCGGGACGGCGCGCTCGCGTATCACCTGGCCGCGGTCGTGGACGACGGCAGCGCAGGAGTCACACGCATCGTGCGCGGGCGCGATCTCGCGACCTCGACCGCGACTCATGTCGCACTTCAGCGCGCGCTCGGCCTGCCGACCCCGGGGTACCGCCACCACTTCCTGTTCCTCGAGGAGTCGGGCGGGAAGCTCGCGAAGCTCCACGGAGCCGTCGGCTGGGCTGAGCTCGCGCGCGTCTACTCGGCCGAGGCGCTGTGCGGGCGGATCGCGCAGCTCGCCGGGCTGGCCCCGGACGCGCGCGAGACGACCCCGCGCGCGCTGCTCGCGCGCTTCGACTGGGCGCGGGTGCGGGCCGACGACGTGACCCTGCGCTGGGACGGATGCGACCTCAGGGAGGAGAAGAGATGAGCTGGAGACTCGCGCTCGCGTCCGTTCTGATGCTCGGCTGCAGCGGCGGAGCGAAGCCCGCGATCACCGATCGTGACTGGGCGCTGATCGCGCTCGGCGAGAAGTCGGATCCGATCGGCTCGGGCGAGAGGCCAGTCACTCTGCGGCTCGAGTCCTCCACGTCGCGCGCCAGCGGCTTCGCGGGCTGCAACCACTACAGCGGACCCTACGAGCTCGGCTCGGGGAAGCTCAGCTTCGGCCCCACGGTGTCGACCAAGATGTTCTGCGAGTCGAGCCAGGCGGTCGAGGACGCCTATCTCGCGGCGCTCGGGAAGGTCTCGAGCTGGGAGCTCGCGAACGGCGGCCTCACGCTGCGCGGCGTCGACGGCTCCGCGCTCCGCTTCCGGCCGGCCGCGCCCTCACCGTGATACCGTCACCCCACGGAGAACCCCACCATGCCCGTCTACGCGATCGCCCAGGGCCGAACCGTGAACCGCGCCATGCACGACGACTACGTCGCGAAGGCGCTGCCGACGCTGGCGCGCTACGAGGTGAAGATCCTCGCCGCCACCGAGACTCCGGAGGTGATCGAAGGGAAGCTCGAGAATCCCCGCTTCGTGCTGCTCGAGTTTCCGTCGCGCGAGCGATTTCACGCTTGGTACGACTCGCCCGAGTATCAGGCGATCCTGCATCTCCGGCTCGAGTCAGTGCTCGGGACATTCGTCCTCATCGACGGCCAGGGTGAGAGCCGCTGAGGACCGCGCACTAGAGCAAGCGCGCAAACAGCCTCGCGAGCCCTTCCTCGAGCCGCCGGCCGACACCCCTGCCGCGCCAGCTCGCGCGGTCGATGTGCGTGGTCTCCCGAAGGTCACTCTCGAACATCGCGGTCGTCGCGGCGCCGAAATCCTCGCCGAGGACGACCGTGTTCAGCTCGTCGTTGTGCAGGAGGCTCCGCCAGTCGAGGTTGGTCGAGCCGACCGTCGACCAAACGTCGTCGATGACGGCCGTCTTGGCGTGCAGCAGCGCGCGATGCAGCTCGCTGATGTGCACCCCCGCCGAGAGCAGCTCGTCGTAGTAGGAGCGGCCCGCCTCGAGCACGACCCAGGAGTCGCTGAAGCCGGGCAAGATCAGCTGGACGTCGACGCCCCGCAGCGCGGCCTCCTCGAGCGCGAGCCGGGTCTCGGCGTCGGGCACGAAGTAGGCCATGGTCACGTACACGCTCTGGCGCGACTCACGAATCGCGGAGAGAAGCGCGAGATACATCAACCTGCGCTCGTCGTCGGACGTGGTGCCGATGACGCCGACGACCTTCTCGCCCTGACTCTCGAGTCTGGGGAAGTAGCTGCGCTCGGCGAGCGGCGTACAGCTCTGCTTCTCCCAGCTGGTCAGGAAGAGCTGCTGATACTGCGCGACCGCCGGTCCGCGCACCTCGATGTTCGTGTCGCGCCAGCCACTCTTCACGCTCGGCGGAGACGCGTTTCCGCTGCCCGCCGAGCCCCGCGAATACACGCTGCTGAAGTTGATCCCGCCGCTCACGGCGACGCGGCCGTCGACGATGACTTG
>DATFUE010000650.1:0-6770 GCA_035261165.1 Myxococcota bacterium | reverse complement strand
GACCGGGTCGAGAAGGACCAGGTGCTCTGCGAGATCACCACCGACAAAGTCGACGCCGAGGTGATCGCGCCGGAGAGCGGGGTCGTGACCAAGCTGGTCGTCGCGCCCGGGCAAACCGTCGCCGTCGGCTCGGAGCTCGCGCTGCTCGACCCAGTCGGCGCCATCGCGGGCGCATCGAGCCCGACCACGAGCGTGACCGCGGGTGCGCGGCCCGCAGCGACCCAGACGCCTCGTCCCGCCGCCGCGCCGGCGCCGGCAGCACCCGCAGCGCCTACCGTCCCGCCGACCGCGCCGCTCTCGCGTGTCTCGCCCGTCGCTCGCCGCGTGGCGGAAGACAAGGGCATCGATCTCGGCGGTGTGTCCGGATCCGGAGTGGGCGGGCGCGTGATGAAGGCCGACGTGGCCGCGCGCGCGGCTCCGAGCGCGGCTGCGCCGGCCGCGGACACGGCCGCACTCCCGGTCGCGCCCGGAACCCTGCTCGAGTTTCTCGCGCGCATGAAGGTGCCCGCGCACCGCATCGCGCCCGAGGACAAAGTGATTCCGTTCACCGCCATCCGCCGGCGCATCGCCGAGCACATGGTGGTGTCCAAGGTGGTCTCGCCGCACGTCGGCACCGTGGCCGAGGTGGATCTCGCCAAGCTCGCAAAGCTGCGCGACCGCTCGAAGAAGGACTTCGAGCGCGCGCACGGCTTCGGTCTGTCGTATCTCCCGTTCGTCGTGGCCGCGACGGTGCGGGCGCTGCGCGACTTCCCGCGCATCAACTCCGCCGTGGTCGGCGACGCGATCGTCGAGCGCGCGGGCATACACATCGGTGTGGCGGTCGAGACCGAGCGCGGGCTGCTGGTGCCGGTGATTCGCGACGCCGATCGCCTGTCGCTCGTGGGCATCGCCGAGGCCGTGAACGACCTGGCGGCGCGCGCGCGCAACAAGGCGATCACCGCGGACGAGCTCTCCGGCGGCTCGTTCACGATCTCGAACCCGGGCCGCGAGGGGAACCTCTACGGCTTCGCGGTGATCAACCAGCCGCAGGTCGGGATTCTGCGCATGGGCGAGGTGAAGAAGCGCCCGGTCGTGGTCGAGACCGGCGGCGAGGAGACGATCGCCATACACCCGATGATGTACCTGGCTCTCTCGTACGACCATCGCATCGTCGACGGAGTCACTGGAAACAGCTTCCTGTACCGCGTGGCGCGCGTGCTCGAAGCTGCGGAGTTCGAGCTCTGATGCCGATTGCAGCCGCCGACCAGGTCAACATGTACCGCAAGATGGTGCTGATCCGGCGCTTCGAGGAAGGCGTCGCCGAGGCGTACGCCGACGGCTTCATCGGCGGCTTCACGCACCTGTACATCGGGCAGGAAGCCGTCGCGACCGGCGCGATCTCCGCGCTGAATCACGACGACTACGTGATCGGCACCTACCGGGTGCACGCGCACGCGCTGTGTCGAGACACGCCCCCGCGAGCGCTGATGGCCGAGCTCTACGGGCGCTCCACCGGCGTGTGCAAGGGCAAGGGCGGGTCGATGCACTTCTTCGACGCGTCGCGCTACTTCCTCGGCGGCTACGGCATCGTCGGCGGAAATCTGCCGATCGGCGTCGGCGCGGCGCTGTCGATGCACATGCAGCAGCAGGATCGCGTCGTGATGAACTTCTTCGGCGACGGCGCCTCCAACCAGGGCGTCTTCCACGAAGCGCTGAACATGGCGAAGCTCTGGAACCTGGGCGTGATCTTCGTGTGCGAGAACAACTTCTACGGCATCGGCACCGACGTGCGCACGTCGTCGGCGTTCAACGAGATCCACAAGAAGGCGCAGGGCTACGGCATCCCGGGTCACGTGGTGAACGGCATGGACGTGATCGCGGTGCGCGAGAAGTGCGAGGAGCTGGTGAAGTTCTCGCGCCAGGGCGCCGGCCCGGTGCTGCTCGAGGCGCGCTGCTACCGCTACCAGGGTCACTCGATGACCGACGCGGGCAAGTACCGCAGCGTCGCCGAGGCCGAGCTGTGGAGGAAACGCGATCCGATTCCGCGGCTCGCGAAGTCGATGCTCGAGGCGGGCATCGTCGACCGCGCGCGGCTCGAGCAGATTCAGCGGGAAGCGAACGCGGTCGTCGAAGAGGCGATGCAGTTCGCCGAGGCGAGTCCGCGGCCCGCGCCCGAGGCGCTGTACGAGGACCTGTACGTGGAGGGCCCGCTTGGCTGAGATCCGCTACTACGAGGCCGTCCAGCGCGCGCTCGCGGAAGAGATGGCGCGCGACGAACGGGTGTTCATTCTCGGCGAGGACGTCGGCCTGGTCGGCGGCACGTTCCGCGCGACCGAGGGGCTGATGGCCGAGTTCGGCGCGCGCCGCGTGCGAGATACTCCGATCGCCGAGGCCGCGATCATCGGCGTCGCGATCGGCGCCGCGATGACGGGCCTGCGCCCGGTCGCGGAGCTGATGACCTTGAACTTCGGCATCGTCGCGATGGACCAGATCATCAATCACGCCTCCAAGGCTCGCTACATGTTCGGCGGTCAGGTGAACCTGCCCATGGTGATTCGCGCGCCCGCGGGCGGCGGCACGCAGAAGGGCGCGCAGCACTCGCACTCGATCGAGTCGTGGTTCGTGAACGCGCCGGGCATTCGCGTCGTCATGCCCTCGACGCCCTACGACCTCAAGGGATTGTTGAAGACCGCGATCCGCTGCGAGGACCCCGTGCTCTTCATCGAGCACGAGATGCTCTACAACATGAAGGGCGAGGTGCCCGACGAGGAGTATCTGCTGCCGTTCGGCGTGGCCGACATCAAGCGGGCGGGGCGCGACGTCACGATCGTGTCCTGGTCGAGGATGGTGCACGAAGCGCTGCGCGCCGCCGAGATCCTGGCCGGCGAGGGCATCGAGGCGGAGGTCGTCGACGTGCGCACGCTCGATCCGCTCGACCGCGACACCATTCTGAGCAGCGTGCTGCGCACGCGCCGCGCGGTGATCGCCGAAGAGGGTTGGCGCAAGGTCGGCGTCGGCGCGGAGATCTCGTCGCAGATCCAAGAGGCGCTGTTCTACGAGCTCGAGGCTCCGGTGCAGCGCGTCGCCGCCGCCGACGTTCCGACGCCGTACGCATCCAACCTCGAGAAGCTCGCCCTGCCCGACGCGCAGCGCATCGTCGACGCCGTGCTCAAGATCACGCTCTAGCGAAGCCCCGGGAGACCGCGAATGCCCAAGCAGATCCGCATGCCCAAACTGTCGGACACGATGGAAGAGGGCCGACTCATCGCCTGGCGCAAGAAGGTCGGCGATCCGGTGAAGCGCGGCGAAGTGCTCGCGGAGATCGAGACAGACAAGGCCGACATGGAGTTCGAGGCCTACACCGAGGGCGTGCTCGCGCAGATCGTCGTCGACGCCGGTGCGACCGTGGCCGTGGGCACCCTGATCGCCGTGCTGCGCCTGCCGGGCGAGAGTGAGGACGCGGTCGCCGCCGCGGCCGCCGCGCCCGCGACCCAGGAGAAAGCGCCCGCGGCGCCGGCGCCTGCGGCCGCCGCCGCTGCGAAGCCCGCGGCGCCGAGCGCACCCGCGGCCGAGCTGCCGCAGCCCGCGCCGAGCCGGGCCGCGCCGCCTACACCAGTCCGTGTCGAGCTGCCGCCCGCGCCGGCGGGCCCACGCGTGGCCGCGACGTTCGCGCCCGAGGACGGCCGCATCCGCGCCACGCCGCGGGCGCGCCGAATCGCCGAGGAGAGGTCGATCGATCTCTCGGAGGTCACCGGCTCGGGAGCCGGAGGCGCGATCCTCGCGGCCGACCTCGAGGCGTATCTCGCGCAGCTCGAGACACAGCCGCCCGACGCGGACGGCGTGCGCGCTACGCCGCTCGCGCTGCGCATGGCGAGCGAGCGCGGCACCGACCTCGAGGCCGTCAAGGGCAGCGGTCCCGGCGGCCGCATCACCAAGTCCGATCTGGTCGCGCACTGGAAGCGCGAGCACGCGCACACCAAGGAGCGCGAGGCGGTGATGTACCGCGGCACTCTGCAGCTCTCGCAGAAGCGCAAGGCGCTGATCCGCAACATGGTGCGCAGCAAGGCCGAGGCGCCGCACTTCTACATCCAGATGGACGTCTCGACCGAGGCGCTGAAGGACCTGCGCGATCAGGTGAATCGCGACGCCGGCGACAAGCGCCCCCGGCTCACCTACACGCACCTGATGCTGAAGGCCGCGGCGCTCGCGCTCGAGCGCCACCCGCAGGTGAACGCGACCTATCGCGCGGAAGAGAACGACATCGCGATCTACGACGCGATCAACATCGGCCTGGCGGTCGACGTCCAGGACGAGCTGGTCGCGCCGACGGTGAAGGACTGCCAGGGTCGCAACGTCTGGCAGCTCGCGGAGGAGGCGAACTCGCTGATCCAGCGCGCCCGCATGCGCAAGCTGCAGCCGGCCGACTACGCCGACGGCACGTTCACGATCTCGAATCTCGGCATGTTCGGCGTCGATCGCTTCTACGCGATCGTGACTCCGCCGCAGAGCTCGATCCTCTCGGTCGCGGCGATCAGCGAGCGGCCGATCGTGCGCGAGGGGCGGATCGAGATCGGCTCGATCACGACGCTCGGGCTCTCGGTCGATCACCGCGTGGTCGATGGGGTGCGCGCCGCGCAGTTCCTCGCGGAGATCAAGCGGCTGATCGAACAGCCGCGCGAGCTCGCTCAAGATGGAAACGTCCTCGCCCATTGACTCTCTCGAGATTCGGCGCCTCGGCCGCGTGCCGTACGCCGACGCGCTGGCGCTGCAGGAAGCGCTGCGCGAGCGGCTGGCGCGCGGCGCGGGCGGCGAGACGGTGCTGCTGCTCGAGCATCCGGACGTGATCACCTTCGGGCGCGGCGCCGCCGAGTCGAACGCGTCGGCGAGTGACACCGAGTTGCAAAAGCAGGGCTACGAGGTGTTTCGCGTCGGCCGCGGCGGCGAGGTCACCTGGCACGGGCCCGGCCAGCTCGTCGGCTACCCGATCCTCGACCTGCGGCGCCACGGCGCGGACGTGCACCGCTATCTGCGCGATCTCGAGGCCGTGCTGATCGCCGCGCTCGCGGACTTCGGCGTCGAGGCGCGACGGCGCGAGGGCTTCGCCGGGGTGTGGCTCGACGCGCGCCGGAAGATCGCCTCGATCGGCGTCGGCGTGCGCGCCTGGCGCACGCTCCACGGCTTCGCGCTGAACGTCGACTGCGACCTCGCGCGCTTCGGCGCGATAGTCCCGTGCGGCCTGGCCGGAGTCGAGATGGTGAGCATGGCCAGCGTGCTCGGGCGCGCGATCGCCGTCGACGACGTCGTCTCCTGCGTCGAGGATCAGCTGCGCAAGGTGTTCGCGTGAGCGCCGGGCCGCGGCCGAGCTGGATTCGCGCGCGCTACCAGCAGACGCCGGAGCTCGAGCGCCTGCTCGAGCTGGTGCGCAGCGAACGCCTGCACACGGTGTGTCAGTCGGCCGCGTGTCCGAACCTCGGCGAGTGCTGGGCGCACGGCACGGCGACCTTCATGATCGCCGGGAATCAGTGCACGCGCGCCTGCGGCTTTTGCGACGTGGCGACGGGCCGGCCTGCGCCGCTCGACGCCGAGGAGCCCGCGCGCGTCGCGCACGCGATCGCCGAGCTCGGGCTGCGGTTCGCCGTCGTCACTGCAGTCGCGCGCGACGACCTGGACGACGGCGGCGCCGAGCACTTCGCGCGCACCATCGCCGCGATTCGCGCGCGGGCGCCCGGCTGCAGGGTCGAGGTGCTGATTCCCGACCTCAAGGGCTCGCTCGAGGCGCTGCGCATCGTGCTCGACGCCTCGCCCGACGTGCTGAACCACAATCTCGAGACGGTCGAGCGCCTGCAGCGCCCGGTGCGCAAGGCGGGCCGCTACGATCGCTCACTCGCGCTGCTCGCGAATTCTGCGCGCCTGCGGCCCGACATTCCGACGAAGACCGGCCTCATGCTCGGCCTGGGCGAGCGCGAGGACGAGATCCGCACGGCGCTCGCCGACATCCGCGCGCACGGCTGCCGGCTGCTCACGATCGGCCAGTACCTGGCGCCGAGCGCGGCGCACCTGCCCGTCGACCGCTGGGTCACCCCCAAGGAGTTCGAAGCCTGGGCCGACGAAGCGCGCGCGCTCGGCTTCGACGAGGTGTTCTCCGGCCCGCTGGTGCGGAGCTCGTACCGCGCGGAGAAGCTCGCGCGCGCCGGGTTGTCGCATGGGCACACTACCCGCGCTCCGGAGCCGCGTTGAATCCGAGTCCTCGTCCCTTATAATCGCGCGCGACTCCGGGGGGTCGGGAGACGAGTGCCGGGCAAGGTCGTCAAGGTTCGTCGCGCAGAGCGGCTCGGCTGGGCCGAGCGCCTCTATCTGCCGACGATCTTCGTCGGGCTGTGGGTCACTGCGCGCGTGTTCTTCCGGAACCTCTGGGGCTACATGATCGGCCGGCCCTCGACGTTCGTGGTGCTCTACCCGGAGCAGCGCCTCGACTACGCCGACGCGTTCCGCGGTCACCCCGTGTTGGTGCAGCTCGAGAACGGCCAGCCGAAGTGCGTCGCGTGCGGGCTGTGTGAGTTCGCGTGCCCGACGGACTGCATCACGATCCTGCCGGCGGAGACGACGGACGCGATCGAGCGCGTCCCGGCGGTCTTCGACATCGACATGTCGCGCTGCATGTTCTGCGGGCTCTGCGAAGAGGCCTGCCCGGAGGAGGCGATCGTGATGAGTCGCGACGTCGAGCTCGCGACCTACGAGCGCGGCGCGATGCTCTGGCACATGAAGGACCTGCTGCGCACGGAAGAGCAGGT
>DATFUE010000649.1:0-2123 GCA_035261165.1 Myxococcota bacterium | reverse complement strand
GCCGTCGGCGGCGACCACGTCGACGCGCAGATCGTCCCAGTGACTGCCCGCGACTCCCAGGCTGTACACGCCGACGCGGCCCGTCGCGACGGCTTCGGGAGCGCCGTCCCAGCAGTCGACCTGCCAGCTCGACGGCGCGCTACCGCCCTCGGGCCACACCGAGGCGCGGGTGCGGTTGCGCCCGTCGAAGCGAGTCACGCGAACGCGGAAGCGATACCAGGCGCCGGGCAGCGGAGTGACTTCGGTGGAGGACGAACCCGCGCAGCTGAGCGCGCCGCCGCCCTGTTTCGTGAGCCCGAACGCGCCGAAGGCGATGCGCGAGAGCCGGTAGTAGAACTGTGCGTCGGGGTATTGTGAGAGGACGGTGACTCCAGCGCGGCCGATCAGGAAGTCGCTCTCGATTCGCCCCGAGTACTCGTACGAGGACCAGCGGCCCGCGCCCGCTGCGTCCAAGTGCGAGTGGATGTCGCCGACCGACGCCGCCGCGCCGAAGGCCATCGAGCCGTCGGCGAGCTGTGTGGTCTCGAAGAGCGTCGCGTTGCCGGGTGCCGCTGCGCCGGGCGCGGAGTCGAGCCACGCGGCCGGATCCGCGCCCGGCGAGTACGACTCGAAGTCTTCCTGATAGAGCGGGCTCGAGCTCGGCTGCGCGACCAGCGCGGGAATCACTCCAACGTCGGAGTTCGGGGACTCGCGGCCGCTCGAGTCGTAGCAGCGCAGCACCGCGAAGTAGCCGCGCGTGTCGTCGAAGCCGGGCACCATCGCGTTCACGAGTCCCTGGCTGTCGACGGGCCGCAGCCCGAGGTCGATGCGCGTCAGGCCGACCCCGGAATCGACGGCGGCCCGAGTCGCGCCGTGGTAGAGCGCGACGCCCGCGTAGTTCCCGACCGATGGGTAGCGATAGGTGAAGAGCACGCTGCGCACGCCAGCGGACGCACTCGACGGCGCGATGCTCGCGAGACTCGCCAGCGCGATCCAGACGGCGAGCCAGACGGCGCGCCGCTTCCCCTCGCCCACCGTTAGAAACCCCCATGCCCCGCGAAATTGTCGGCGTTGGAGGCTAACGTCTGGTCTATGGACCGTTCGTGATGAGAATCACCCGATGATTCGAAATATTGGCCTCGCGCTCTTATCACTCGTGCTCGCGCTCGCGTGCTGCGAGGTGCTGCTGCGAGTGTTTGCGGCCGACGTGCTGCCGCGTCCGGACCTCTATGTGGAAGATTCCAGCGTCGGAAAACGCATGCGTCCGGGCTGGCGCGGCAACGAGTTCGAGGCTCCGGTGACGATCAACTCGAAGGGCTTGCGCAACCCGGAAATCGCGTATGAGAAACCGGCCGGCACCTTTCGCATTCTGGCGCTCGGCGACTCGTGGACCTTCGGCTTTCGCATGAACGAGCCCGACGCCTATCCGCGGCAGCTCGAACGCCTCCTGAATGCGTCCGCCGCGGCGCGCGGCGACACGCGGCAAATCGACGTGATCAACGCCGGCGTCGTAGGCTACTCGACCGATCAAGAGGCCGCGTATCTCGCGACCGAGGGCTGGAAGTACTCACCCGACCTCGTGCTCGTGAACTACTACCCCGTGAACGACACGCACAACAAACTCCGCGCGTACCAGCGGCGCGCGGCGCTGCGCGACCTGCACCCGATCCTCCTGTCCATCTACGAGTGGCCGAAACACTTGTATTTGCGGCAGTTCATCAAGGGTGCGCGGCGCACGTTGAAGCAGAAGTTCGGGGCCGCGCGCGTGACCGCGGCGGCGAAGCTCGGCTTCGAGGACAAGGGCGGGAAGGCGCTCGTGGAGAACGACTGGACCGGTGACTACCGCGAAGGCGCGCGCGGTTGGGAAGCGGTGCGCACGGCGCTCGACGACATCGGCGAGCAGTCGCGCGCGCACGGAGTACCGGTGCTCGTGGTGCTCTTGCCCGACGCGCAGGATCTCGCGCGCTACCACGACCGCTTCCATCCCAAGGTCGCGCCCATGGTCGAGAGCGCCGCGGGTGCAGCGCGCCTGGGTTACTTCGATCTCGAGCCGACCTTCGCGCCCTGGCAGGGCAAAGAGGACGAGATCCGGTTTCGCCGCCAGCGCCACCCCAACGCCGCGGGCTACGGGCTGATCGCCAAGG
>DATFUE010000648.1:0-2792 GCA_035261165.1 Myxococcota bacterium | reverse complement strand
GATTCCGCTCACGACGGCGCCCGCGCGCGCGCGCGCCGACGCGGTGGTCGATCCGTTCGCGATCATCGAGCTGCCGTGTGTCGGGCGAAGCGTCGCCGCGGAGATCGGCGACTTCGACGGCGACGGCCGCGCGGATCTCCTGCAGATCGTGTTCACCGGCATTCCGCCCGACGACAAGCGCGTCGTGAGACTCTGGAACCAGACCGACTCGGGCGCGCTCGAGGCGAAGCCGAAGTACGAGCTGCCCCTGCCCGACGACAGCGCGGCGTACGACGTGGGCGACGTGCTGCCAGAGCTGCCGGGCCTGGAGCTCGTGCTGCTGCGGCCGACCGGACTCACGATCGTGTCGTTCGCGAATCCCGCGCTGCCGCAGCGCGATCTGCGCGTGGCCGGCGGCACCATGGTGCCGGCGGAAGACGAGCGCGGGCTCGACCGGCTGCAGATCGTGTTCACGAATTTCGGCCCGGAGCCGTGGCTGCTCGCGCCGGCGCTGGCGCAGACCGTATTCCTGTCGGCGAGCGGTGTGGAGAAGGCGCGGCTCGAGACCGGGGCGCGCGCGAATTACTTCCTGCCTCAGCGTCCCGGCCCGCTGCTCGTCGACAGCGACATCCAGCTCCTGCTCGACGTGCCGCGCATCTCCGTCGGCGACGTCGACGGCGACGGGCGGCCCGACGTGGTCGCCTCCGGCCGCCACAGCGTGCGCGTGTTCCTGCGCCACGAGGACGGGACGTTCGCGCACAAGGCCGACCGCGAGCTCAAGCTGTCACTCGTCTCGGAGCAGGACCATATCCGCGGCTCCGGCGCGGTGCGCACCGAGGCGCGCGACATCTCCGGCGACGGCAAGCTCGACCTCATGATCTCGCACGTCTCGGGCGGAATCACCGACTCGAAGACCGAGACCAACATCTACATGAATCACGGCGGAACCTGGGACCTCACGAAGCCCGACTTCGGCTTCGCGCCCGCGGCGGGCTGGGGCGCGGACCAGCTGATCGACATCGACCACGACGGCCGACTCGAGCTCCTGCACGTGTCGATGGCCTTCGGCGTGCTCGACATGATCCAGGTCCTGGTGACTCGCGGCATCGACGCCGAGGTCAGCGTGTACCGCGCGTCCGAGACGGGCGTGTTCTCGAAGCAGCCGTGGTTCGAGCGCAAGCTGAACATCGCAATCAGCTTCGACACCGCGCGCCCGCTCGGTTTCGTACCGACCGGCAACTACGACGTGAACGGCGACGGCTTCGACGACTTGCTCACGCCGGGGAAGGGCGATCGCATCGACGTCTGGCTGGGCAGCGCTCAGGGCATGTCGTCGTCGGTCGCCGGGCGGCAGCAGGTCGCGTCGAGCGGCCGCCTGCGCGGTGGTGACTGGAACGGCGACGGCCTCGAGGACCTCTTGCTCTACGATCCGCGCAAGCTGGACGCGCCCGTGCTGATCGCGCGCAATCGCGGGCTGCTGCCGGGCACGCTGCCCCACATGGGCGTGGCCGCGCCACGGAAGTAAAGTGTCAGCGGAGCTCGAGCCACACCGGCGGCAGATAGGCGAGCCCGCCCGTTGACGCGAGCCAGCCGAGTGGTGGGAGCTGTGGGAAGTCGAGCGGCAGCGGCAGCAGCGCCTGCAGCAGCCGGTGACTCGACTCGCCGCGCACCAGACTCTTGAGCTGGTCCAGCGGGCCCTCGGGCACGGGCAGGATCACGCGCACCGGATCCGGCTCGTTCTCGATCTTGGCCTCGCGGCGCGCGCGCGCCACCGCGGCGGCGAGGCCGCCGAGCTCGTCGATGAGATTGTTCGCGAGCGCGTCGCTGCCGAGCCAGACCCGGCCGCGCCCCAGCGCGTCGATCTTCTCCGGGGGCGTGCCGCGGCCCTCGGACACGCGGTCGAGAAAGTCGTGGTACGCAGCCTCGGTGAACGCGTCGGTGCGCGCGCGCTGCAGCGGAGTCATCGGCGCGTCGCCGGTGAGCATGCCGGCGTACGCGCCGCGCGCGATCGTCTCGTGACCGATGTCGAGCTTCTCGAGCGTGCCGGCGAAGGAAGGCCGCAACACGTACACGCCGATCGAGCCGGTGAAGGTCGCGGGCTCGGCGAGGATCGCGTTGGCGGCGCTCGCCACGTAGTAGCCGCCCGACGCCGCGTAGTCGGCCATCGACACCACGACGGGCTTCTTCTCGCGCACGCGGCGCAGCGCGCGCCAGATGCGCTCGGACGCCTGCGTGCCGCCGCCCGGCGAGTTCACGCGGAACACCAGCGCCTTGATCGCGTCGTCGTCCGCCGCGGCATCGAGCGCCTTCTCGACCTCCTCCGCCACGAACAGCTTCTGGAACGAGCGCCCGCGCTCGTCGACGATCACGCCGTCGCCGAACACCAGCGCGATGTGCGGGCCGAGGCGCAAGCCGAGTGAGCTCGGGTCGATGCGCTGGTAGACCGCGGCGTCGACTTCGGTCGCGCCCGGGAGCCCGCCTTTCTCGAGCGCTTCCTTGCGCCCCGAGACCTCGTCGGCGAGCCCGGCCGCGATCAGCTCCTGCGGCGTTCCCGGCACCGTCTCGAACAGCGCACGGACTTTCTCGCCGCTGAGCCCGCGCCCGTTGGCGATGCCGTCCACGCTCTGCGCGAACACGCCGTCGATCAGTCCCTCGGTCATCTCGCGCGCCTTCGGGCTCATCGCGCGCGCGGCGTACTCCTCGACGGCGGACTTGTACTCGCCCACGCGCGAGTACTCCCACTTCACGCCGAGTTTCTCGAAGAAGCCGGCGAGGTGCAGAAACTGACCCGCGATGCCGCCGAGCGGCGCGAG
>DATFUE010000647.1:0-4264 GCA_035261165.1 Myxococcota bacterium | reverse complement strand
GCGAGGGCCGCCCCGAGCCGAGCCGTCGCGTTGTTGGTCGCACAGGTGCAGAAGAGATCCGGATCTTCTCGAGCGGTGCGATTGAAAGGGCGAGGCCGAGCGAGGGCCGCCCCGAGCGAGGACGCAAGCGCCGAAGGCGCGCGCAGTGAGCCGAAGGCGAACGTAGTTAACGGGTATGATGTCCCGATGAGCGGCTTTCTGATTCGGCTCGCGATCGGTGCCTTCGGCTTGTGGGTGGCGCAGGCCCTGGTTCGGGGGATCTCGATCGACGGCACGCTGACCCTGATCCTCGCCGCGTTGCTGCTCGGCGTCGTGAACGCGGTCGTGCGGCCGATCTTCGTGCTGCTCACCTTGCCGCTGACCCTGCTCACGCTGGGTCTCTTCCTGCTGGTGATCAACGCGCTCATGCTCGAGCTCGTGGCGTTCCTCGTGCCCGGCTTCCACGTCGCCGACTTCTTCTCGGCGCTCTTCGGGTCGATCGTCGTCAGCATCGTCTCGTGGGCGGCGTCCGCGTGGATCGGACCGAGCGGCCGCTTCGAGGTGCTGATCGTCGAGAAGCGACCCCCCGAATGAGCTTCGAGTCCGCGAAGCTGCTCGACGCCGCGCGCGCGGAGCTGCCGCGCGCGGTCGCGCTGCGCCGGCGCATTCACCAGAAGCCCGAGCTCGGCCTCGACCTGCCCGAGACCACCGCGGCGCTGCTCGACTCACTCGCGGATCTGGATCTCGAGCTCGCGCGCAGCTCGGCGACGAGCGGCGTGGTCGCGCGCCTGCGCGGCGGGCGGCCCGGGCCGGTGGTCCTTTTGCGCGCAGACATGGACGCGCTGCCCATGCCCGAAGACACCGGCCTGCCCTTCGCCTCGCAGGTCCCGGGCCGCATGCACGCGTGCGGTCACGACGCGCACACCGCCATGCTGGCCGGCGCGGCGCGCGTGCTCGCGCGCCACCGCGACGACCTCGGCGGCGACGTGCTCTTCTTCTTTCAGCCCGGCGAGGAGGGCTTCGCCGGCGCGCGCATCATGCTCGGCGAGTCACTTTTCGATCTGAGCGAGGTGACACGCGCGTTCGCGCTGCACATCGACCCGCGCGTGCCCGTCGGGCGCCTGGCTTCTCGCTCGGGCGCGCTGCTCGCGTCGGCCGACTCGTTCTCGATTTCGGTCACGGGCCGCGGCGGGCACGCGTCGATGCCGCACGACGCGCTCGATCCGATTCCCGTCGCCTGCGAGATCGTGCAGGCGATCCAGAGCTTCGTGACTCGGCGCATCGACGCGTTCGACCCGGCCGTGATCAGCGTGACGAAGATCGCCGCGGGTACCACGGGCAACGTGATCCCGGAAAGCGCCGACATGCTCGGCACGATTCGCACCACGTCGCAGAAAGCGCGCGAGCGCGCGCACGCGGGCCTGCAACGCGTCGTCGCAGGCGTGTGCGCGGCGCACGGCGCTGAGGGGAAGGTCGCGATCGTCGACGGCTACCCCGTCACGGTGAACGACGCCGCGCAGAGTGAGTTCGCGCGCGGGGTCGTCGCCGATCTCCTGGGCGACGACGCCTACCTCGCCCTGCCCGCGCCACTGATGGGCGCCGAGGACTTCTCCTTCGTGCTGGAGAAGATCCCGGGCGCGATGCTGTTCCTCGGCGTGCGCCCCGACGACCCGAGCCTGCGCGCGCCGTGTCACTCGAACCGGATGGTGCTGAACGAGGCGGGCATGACGCAGGGGATCGCCGTTCACGCGGCGCTCGCGCTGCGCGCGCTCGCGACCTGACCGGTATACTCGGGCCGTTGCTGCAGGGAGCTTTGCCGATGAAGCTACTCGTGCTGCGCCACGACCTCGCCGAGCCGCGGGAAGCGGCGACCGGCGCCGATACGGACGCGAAGCGCGCGCTCACCGACGAGGGCCGCGAGCGCGCGGAGAAGACGGCGCGCGCGCTGGCGCGACTCGTCGGCGACGTCGACCTGCTCGCCTCGAGCCCCCTGCGCCGCGCCCGCGAGACCGCGCAGGCGCTGGCGCGCGAGCTCGACGACGTCGAGCTCACCGAGACCGACGTGCTCGCGCCCGGACACCCGCCCGCGGCGGTCGCGGCCTGGCTCGGCCAGCAGGAGGGCATCGAGCAGGCGGCGCTCGTCGGTCACGAGCCGGGTCTCAGTGAGTTGGTGACTTGGCTCGTCTCCGGGCTCTCCACGCCTTGGCTCGAGCTCGGGAAGGGCGGCGCCTGTCTTCTCGAGCTTCCCGACCGTGTCGCGCCCGGCCAGGCTAGACTGCTCTGGCTGTTGCGACCCGGCCAGCTGCGGCGGCTGCGGTAGGTACACCGAATGGTGGAGCTCGAGCGCACCGAGGCATTGCGGCCCGCCGCGGAGGGCGCGCGCCTGGTCGCCCTGCGGCAGCTCGACGAGGCGCGCGCCGCGCTCGTGCGCGTGGGCGACGTCGATGACGACGAGGCGATTCACGACGTGCGCGTGGCGCTGCGCCGCCTGCGCAGCTCGCTCGCCGCGTACCGAGCGCTGCTCGACGAGCGCGCCGCGCTGCGCGGGCTGGCGCGCGCCGGGAAGCTCGCGGGTCAGATGGGCGGCGCGCGCGATACCGAAGTGTGGCGCGCCTGGCTCGAGGCCAAGCGCGCGGACGCGCGCCCGCGGCGGCGCGCGGCGCTCGACGCGCTGGCCGCGGAGCTGGAGGCGAAGCTCCGGCTCGAGCGCGCGCGCGCGATCGAGGGACTCGGCGACGCGTTCGAGGAGCTCGAGGCGGAGCTGCGCGCGAGTCTCTCGACCTACGCCGCGCCGGTGACTCCGGCGCGCGCCCCCGCGGCGCCGACCTTCGCGCTGGCCGCCGGCGATGCCCTGCGCGCGGCCTCGGCCGCGCTGGAGCGCGCGCTCGCAGCCGTGGCCGGCCCGGATCGCGCACGCGACGAGCACCAGGCGCGCATTTCGGCCAAGCGCGTGCGCTACGTGCTCGAGCCGGTGCGCGCGCTCGTCGACGGCTCCGCCGAGGTGCTCACGCGCCTGCGCCGACTCCAGGACCTGCTCGGCGAGCGACACGATCGCGATCAGCTCACGGTGATGCTGCGCGCGGCGTTGGAGCGCGCGTCGCTTGCCACGGCGCAGGGTCTCTCGCACGCGGCTCGTGCCCGAGACGCCCGCGCCGATCGGAGCCTGCGCGCGCGCCCCGTGGAGAACGCCCTGCTCGACCTGCTGCGCGCCGCCGGCGACGAGAGCGACGCGTTCTTCGCGGAGCTCGCGTCGGAGTGGATGTTCGAGAAGAGCGCCGAGCTGTTCAGACGGATCTCGGGGCTCTGCGAGTCACTCCGGCGGCTCGGCGCGCCAGCCCAGGAGATCGAGCGGAAGTATCTCCTGCGCGCTCTGCCGCAGCGCGTGAGGGGCGCGGAGTCCGTCGAGATCGAACAGGGCTATCTGCCCGGCGGCGTCGTCCGCGAACGCCTGCGCCGCACGATCGGCCCCCGCGGCGCGCGTTGGACGCGGACGGTGAAGATCGGCAGCGGGATGGCGCGCGCCGAGTTCGAGGAGGAGATCGCCCTCTCGGAGTTCACGCGCCTCTGGCCACTCACCGAGGGCGCGCGCCTGCGCAAGCGCCGCTACCGCGTACCCGATGGCGAGCTCACTTGGGAGATCGACGAGTTCCTCGACCGACCGCTCGTGCTCGCCGAGATCGAGCTGCCAGCCGAGGACACGCCGGTCACCGTGCCCGAGTGGCTCGAGCCGTCGGTCGTGCGCGAAGTGACGGGCGACCCCGAGTTCTCGAATCTGCGCATCGCGTCGAGCTAGCCGAGCTCGCTCGTGACAGATGGACTCGATCTGCGCGAGTGGCTCGAAGCCGACGGCCTCGGTGGCTTCGCCTCTGGCACGGTGAGCGGCGTCCGCACGCGGCGCTACCACGCGCTCCTGCTCGCCGCGGCGACGCCGCCGACCGGGCGCCAGGTGCTCGTGAACGGACTCGAGGTCTGGCTCGAGACACCCATGGGCGTCGTTGCCCTGTCGTCTCAGCGCTACCTGCCGGACGTCGTGCACCCGGACGGCGCCAGCCGGATCGCGGCGTTTTCGCCCGAGCCGTGGCCGACGTGGCGCCTTCGGGCTGCCGAGGGGCTCGAGCTCGAGCACGAGGTCCTCGTCCAGCGGGGCGCTCCGCTGGCGCTCGCGACCTGGCGCCTCGTGACTCCGGCGGACGGCGTTCGTCTGTGCGTGCGCCCGCTGCTCTCCGGCCGCGACTACCACGCCCTTCACCACGAGAACCCGGTGTTCCGCCTCGCGCCGCGCAGC
>DATFUE010000646.1:0-8837 GCA_035261165.1 Myxococcota bacterium | reverse complement strand
TCGTGGAAGAAGGCGCGCGTGCGCCTGCGCGCGGGCGACTCGATCGAATTCTTCGAGGGAGTGTGACGTGCCGGTCCGCAGCTTCAAACCCACCTCTCCCGGCCGCCGCGGCATGACCGTGCCCGACTTCGTCGAGATCACGAAGTCGAAGCCCGAGAAGCGACTCACCAAAGGCAAGAAGAGCAGCGGCGGCCGCAACAACCGCGGCAAGATCACGAGCTACCACCGCGGGTCGGGTCACAAGCGCAAGCTGCGCGAGATCGATCTGCGCCGCGACAAGTGGGACATCCCCGCGAAGGTGGCGTCAGTGGAGTACGACCCGAACCGCAGCGCGCGCATCGCGCTGCTCCACTACGCGGACGGCGAGAAGCGCTACGTCATCGCGCCCAACGGCCTCAACGTCGGCGACACGGTGCAGACCAGCGAGCGCGCCGAGATCAAGCCCGGGAACACGCTCCCGCTGCGAGTCATTCCGACCGGCTCGCTGGTGCACAACATCGAGCTCAAGCCCGGCAAGGGCGGACAACTCGCGCGCTCCGCCGGCATGGGCGCGCAGCTCATGGCCTGCGAGGGCAAGTACGCACAGCTGAAGCTCCCGTCGGGCGAGACGCGCATGGTGTTGGCCGCCTGTCTCGCGACGATCGGCCAGGTCGGCAACGTCGAGCACGAGAACATCGCCGTCGGCAAAGCGGGTCGCTCGCGCTGGCTCGGCATCCGCCCGAACGTGCGCGGCGTCGCGATGAATCCCGTCGATCACCCGCACGGCGGCGGCGAAGGCCGCACGTCGGGCGGACGCCACCCGGTGAGTCCGTGGGGACAGCCGACGAAGGGCCACAAGACGCGCAACAACCGGCGCACCGATCGCTTCATCGTGCGCCGCCGAGGACAGAAGTAATGGCGCGCTCCGTAAAAAAGGGACCGTACGTCCAGGCGTCGCTGGCCCGCAAGCTCGAGCGCACCATTCAGTCGGGCAGCCGCCAGATCATCCGCACCTGGTCGCGGCGCTCGATGATCACGCCCGAGATGATCGGTCACACCCTGCACGTGCACAACGGCAGACTCTTCATGCCCGTGTTCGTGACAGAGAACATGGTCGGCCATCGCCTGGGCGAGTTCGCGCCCACGCGCAAGCCCGTCGTCCACTCGGGCGACCGCAAGGTGAAGGCCGCGCCGGGCGCCGGCCCCGCGCCCGCGGGCGCGCCCGCGCCGGCGCCTGCGCCGAAGGCGGGTTCGTGATGGAAGTGCGGGCGAAGCTGCGCGGTGTACGGTTCGGCCCGCAGAAGGGCCGCCTGGTCGCGGACCTGATCCGGGCGAAGTCGGCGAGCCACGCGCTCGAGATACTCGCCGCGTGCGAGAAGTCGGCGGCGCGGCCGATCGAGAAGCTGCTGCGTTCCGCGCTCGCGAACGCGGTCGAGCACAACTCGCGGCATCAGGCCGGCATCGACCTCGACAACCTCTACGTGAAGATCGTCAGCGTCGACGAGGGTACGCGTGGCTGGCGCATTCGCCCGCGCGCGCAGGGCCGCGCGAACTGGATCAAGAAGAGCTCGAGTCACGTGACCGTCGTGCTCGACGAACGCTAGGAGACTGCGTGGGACAAAAAGTACATCCGTACGGCTTCCGGCTGGGCATCATCAACGGCTGGCAGTCGAACTGGTTCTCGGAGCGCAACTACGGCGCGTTCCTGCACGAGGACCTGCGCATTCGCGACTTCATCAAGCAGAAGGCGTTTCACGCCGGCATCAGCAAGATCGTGATCGAGCGCCGCGCCGAGAAGATGTCGGTCAACATCCACACCGCGCGGCCCGGCATCCTGATCGGCAAGCGCGGCGCGGACGTCGACGCGCTGCGCCGCGAAGTCGGCGAGATGACCAAGAACGAAGTCTTCATCAACATCCGCGAGGTCCGGAAGGCGGAGACCGACGCGCAGCTGATCGCGGAGAACATCGCGCTGCAGCTCGAGCGCCGCGTCGCGTTCCGGCGCGCAATGAAGAAGGCGATGAGCGCGGCGCTGAAGTTCGGCGCGCAGGGCATCAAGCTGAAGGTCGCCGGCCGGCTCGGCGGCGCCGAGATGTCGCGCGTCGTCCAGTACATGGAAGGCCGCGTGCCGCTGCACACGCTGCGCGCCCAGATCGATTTCGGTTTCTGGGAGGCGCGCTGTCCGTACGGAATGATCGGCGTGAAGTGCTGGATCTTCAGCGGCCTGGTGCCCGACGCGAAGCTCCACGAGCACAGACTCGGCACACCCGAGGAGGCACCGAGTCGCTGAGCGTGGGTAGGGTGCCCACGCGATCACAAGTACTGGGTAGGGTGCCCGCGATCACAAGAACTCGAGTGAATCAGAAATGCTCCAGCCCAAGCGAACCAAATTCCGCAAGGTCCAGAAGGGACGCGTGCGCGGCAAAGCGTACCGCGGCTCCGACCTGGCCTTCGGCGAGTACGGTCTGCAAGCGCTCGATCACGGGCTCGTGACCGCCCGCGAGATCGAGGCCGCGCGCATCGCGATGACTCGCCACGCGAAGCGCGGCGGGAAGATCTGGATCCGCATCTTTCCGGACAAGCCGATGACCAAGCGCCCGCCGGAAACACGCATGGGCAAGGGCAAGGGCAATCCCGAGTTCTGGGCCTGCGTCGTGCGCCAGGGGCGCA
Source organism: Myxococcota bacterium (assembly GCA_035261165.1). Classification (GTDB taxonomy): domain Bacteria; phylum Myxococcota_A; class UBA9160; order SZUA-336; family SZUA-336; genus VGRW01. The sequence continues at coordinate 6,188 of DATFUE010000646.1, read as the reverse complement.
TCCTCTACGAGATGGGGGGCATCGACCGAGTCACCGCGCGGGAAGCGCTGCGGCTCGCGGGTCACAAGATCGGCCTGCGCACGCGCATCCTGGAGAGGACCGAGGTATGAAGCCGGCCGACCTGCGCAAGCTCAGCGACGCGGAGCTCGACGCGCGCGTGCACGAAATCCGCGACCAGGTCTTCGACCTGCGCATCAAGCTCGCCACGCAGCAGCTCGAGAAGAGCGCGACGATCCGCCAGGCGCGCCGCGACCTCGCGCGCGCGCTCACGATCCAGGCCGAGCGGGAGGAGAAGTCATGAGCACCCGGGGCCTGCGCAAGACGCGCGAGGGCGTGGTGGTCTCCGACAAGATGGACAAGTCCGTCATCGTCGAAGTGAGTCGCACGGTGATGCACCCGCTCTACCAGAAGTACGTGCGCAAGCGCACGCGCTTCATGGCGCACGACGAGTCGAACGCGCTCAAGATCGGCGACCGCGTGCGCATCGTCGAGTCACGGCCGCTCTCGCGCCGCAAGCGCTGGCGCGTGCAGGAGAAGCTGGCGTGATCCAGATGCAGTCGATCCTCGACGTCGCGGACAACTCGGGCGCCCGCCGCGTGTTCTGCGTGAAGGTGCTCGGCGGCTCGCAGCGCCGCTACGCCTCGATCGGCGACATCATCGTCGTCTCCGTGAAGGAGGCGCTGCCGGGCGCGCGCGTGAAGAAGAAGCAGCTGCACAAGGCGGTGATCGTGCGGACCAAGAAGGAGATCGGTCGCTCCGACGGCTCCTACATCCGCTTCGACGACAACTCGGTGGTGCTGGTCGACAACAACCGCGAGCCGATCGGCACGCGCATCTTCGGCCCCGTCGCCCGCGAGCTGCGCGCGAAGCGCTTCATGAAGATCGTCTCGCTCGCGCCGGAGGTGCTGTGATGGCGGCGCGGATTCGCAAGGGCGACATGGTCGAGGTCGTGGTCGGCCGCGATCGGGGCAAGCGCGGCGCCGTGCTGCGCATCGACACCGCGCGCGAACGCGTGTTCGTCGAGCGCTTGAACATCGTGAAGAAGCACCAGAAGCCGACCGCGACCACGCGCCAGGGCGGCATCATCGAGAAGGAAGCGTCGATCCACCTCTCCAACGTCGCGCTCGTGCACAGGGGCGAGAAGACGCGCGTCGGGTTTCGCGAGGTCGACGGAAGGAAGCTGCGCTGGAGCGTGCGGCACGACGAGGCGATCGATGGCTGAGGAAGAAGAGAAGAAGCAGCGGGTCAAGAAGGGCCCGAAGGGCGCCGAGGCCGACAGCTCCCCCGAGGCGTTGGCGAAGGCCGAGGCTCGCGCCGCGAAGAAGGCAGAGAAGAAGGCCGGCGGGAAGGCCGGCGAAAAGGGCGGCGACAAGAAGGAAGGCAAGCGCCCGGCGCCGCACCGCGAAGAGCCCGCGGCCCCGCCGATCGAGGTCGAGAACTACGTGCCCCGCCTGCTCGACACCTACCGCACGGCGGTCGCGCCCGCGCTCCAGAAGCGCTTCTCGTACAAGAGCGCGATGCAGGTCCCGCGCCTGGTGAAGATCACCTTGAACGTCGGCCTGGGCGAGGCGACGCAGAATCCGAAGCTGCTCGACGCCGCGGCCGAGGAGATCGCGCGCATGAGCGGACAGAAGCCGGTGATCCAGAAGTCGAAGAAGGCGATCGCGAACTTCCGGCTGCGCGAGAACCAGCGCATCGGAGTCACAGTGACTCTGCGGCGCCAGCGCATGTGGGAGTTTCTCGACCGACTCGTGAACGTGGCCTTGCCGCGCGTGCGCGACTTTCGCGGCGTCTCCTCGCGCGCCTTCGACGGCCGCGGGAACTACACGCTGGGCGTGCGCGAGCAGATCATCTTCCCCGAGGTCGACTACGACAAGGTCGAGAAGATCCGCGGTTTGAACATTTCGATCGTGACGACGGCGCAGACCGACGAGGAGGGCCTCGCGCTCCTCACCGGTCTCGGCATGCCGTTCAGGACGTGAGGATTCATGGCGAAGACTTCCAAGAGAGTTCAGCAGAGCCGCCTCCGCGTGAAGCGGCTGGCCGGCAAGCTTCCCTTCCGCACGCGCTACTACAACCGCTGCCACCGCTGCGGCCGCGCGCGGGGTTACTACCGCAAGTTCGACCTCTGCCGCATCTGCCTGCGCAAGCTCGCGCTCGAGGGCAAGATTCCCGGCATAACGAAGTCGAGCTGGTGAGGTCGCGCAAATGGTGACTGATCCCATCGCCGACATGCTCACGCGCATCCGCAACGGCGGGCACGCGCGCCTCGGAAAGGTGCTGATGCCGCACTCGCGGCTGAAGCGGGAGATCGCGCGCGTGCTGCACGAGAACGGCTACATCGCCGGCTACGGCGACGTCGAGGGCGCCGAGAAGCCGACGCTCGCGGTCGAGATCCGCTACGGCGACGACGACCAGCCGATCATCGAGGGCGTGGAGCGCGTCTCCCGCCCGGGCCGGCGCGTGTACGTCGGCACGAAGAAGATCCCGCACATCCGCACGGGCCTCGGCATCGCCATCCTCTCTACACCGCGCGGTGTACTGACGGACGCGCAGGCGCGCGAGGCCGGCATCGGCGGCGAGATCCTGGCGAAGGTCTGGTAGCGGTGTCGCGCATCGGCAAACAGCCCGTCCCGATCGGCTCCGGCGTCGAAGTGAAGGTCGCCGACGGACGCGTGCGCGTGAAGGGCCCCAAGGGCGCGCTCGACGAGGCGGTGGCTCCTCACTGCCAGGTCGAGGTCGCCGGCGGCGAAGTGCGCGTGGCTCGCGACAGCGACGAGAAGCGCGCGAAGGCGATGCACGGCCTGATGCGCGCGCTGATCGCGAACATGGTCACTGGAGTCACTACCGGTTTCTCGCGCAGCCTCGACATCATCGGCGTCGGCTATCGCGCCGAGGTCTCTGGCAAGAAGCTGACGCTTACGATCGGCTATTCGCACCCGGTGGTCGTCCCGATCCCGCAGGGGCTCGAGGTCGTGGCCGAGAGTCAGACGCGCCTGGTGATTCGCGGCGCGAGCAAGCAGCAAGTCGGGCAGTTCGCGGCGGAGATCCGCGAGATCCGGTCGCCCGAGCCGTACAAGGGCAAGGGCATCCGCTACGTCGACGAAGTCGTGCGCCGCAAGGTCGGCAAGACCGGCGTGTCGGCGGGGAGCTGAGAGGCGATGGCACTTTCGAACCGCAAGGCTTTGCTCGAGCGGCGCAAGCTGCGCACGCGAAAGCAGCTCGCGCGCTGCGAGCGGCCGCTGCTCACCGTATACCGGAGCTCGAAGCACATCTACGCACAGATCGTGGATCCGCTCTCGGGCAAGACACTGTCCGGTGTCTCGACGCGCTCGCCCGGCGTGCGCGACGGTCTCGAATCGACCAAGGACGTGGAGGCGGCCAAGAGAGTGGGCGCGGCGATCGCGAAACTCGCGCTCGAGAAGGAAATCCGCGAGGTCAGCTTCAACCGCAACGGCTTCGTCTACACCGGTCGGGTGAAAGCGCTGGCCGACGCGGCGCGCGAAGCCGGACTCACATTCTGAGCTGAAGGGAAGAAATGGCGCGAAGAAACGCAAAGCGCGAGCGATTGAACCCGAACGACTTCGATCTCGAAGAGCGCGTCGTCGACATCAACCGCGTCGCCAAGGTCGTGAAGGGCGGACGCCGCTTCGGCTTCACGGCGCTCGTCGTGCTCGGCAACGGCCGGGGCATCGTCGGCTCGGGTCTCGGCAAGGCGAACGAAGTGCCCGAGGCGATCCGCAAGGGCATCGAGCAGGCGCGCAAGAACCTGGTCAGCGTGCCGCTCACCGACGGCACGATCCCGCATGAAGTGATGGGCGAGTTCGGCGCGGGGAAGGTCGTCATGCGGCCGGCGGCCCGCGGCACCGGCGTGATCGCGGGCGGCGCGGTGCGCGCGCTCTGCGAAGCGGCCGGCGTGCAGAACGTGCTGACCAAGTGTCTGGGAACGAACCGACACCACAACGTGATTCGCGCGACCCTCGATGCGTTCAGCCAGCTCCGCTTCCGCGACGAGCGGCTCGGGCAGCTGCGCGGCGCGGAGACCCGCTGATGGCGACGGCCAGGAAGGCGAAGGGCGCGAAGGCGGCTGCGACCGGGAAGAAGCTGCGCGTGCGCCAGTTCCGCAGCGCCATCGGCTACTCCCCCGACCAGCACCAGACCTTGCGCGGGCTCGGTCTCGGCAAGCCGAACAGCGTGAAGGAGCTGATCGATACCGCCGCGATTCGCGGAATGATCAAGAAGGTGTGTCACCTCGTGCAGGTGGAGAGCGCGTGATGCTGAATCACATGAAGCCCGCGCCGGGGTCGCGACGGCCGCGCAAGCGCGTCGGGCGCGGCGTCGGCAGCGGCAGCGCGAAGACCTCGGGTCGCGGCACGAAAGGCGCCGGCGCGCGCGCCGGCCGGAAGCACAAGCCGCATCGCGAAGGCGGTCAGATCCCGCTGATCATGCGCCTGCCCAAGCGCGGGTTCACGAACCCGATGGCCCGGACGGTGCAGGTCGTGAACGTGAAAGCGCTCGCGCGCTTCTCGAAGGGCGCCGAAGTCGACGCGGCCGCGCTCGCCGAAGCAGGACTGATTCGCAGCGCGACGCAGCCCGTGAAGCTGCTCGGCGACGGCGCGCTGGAGGCCGCGCTCAAGGTGCGAGTCACTTCCGTCTCGAGCTCCGCGCGCGCCAAGATCGAGGCGGCGGGCGGAAGCGTGGAGATCGTGTCGGCATGAACCCCGGGTCGATCGGGAACATCACGCGCATTCCGGAGCTGAACAGGCGCATCTTGTTCACCTTCGCGATGCTCGCGGTCTACCGCATCGGCTGCGCCGTGCCGACCCCCGGGATCGACCCGACCGAGATCCGCCGCTACTTCGACCAGTCGGGCGACGGCGGCGGCGTCTTCGGTCTCTTGAACCTCTTCACCGGTGGCGCGTTCGAGCAGCTCTCGATCTTCTCGCTCGGCATCATGCCGTACGTCTCGTCCTCGATCATCCTGCAGCTACTGGCCGTCGTGATTCCCAAGCTCGACGAGCTGCGCAAAGAGGGCGAGGAGGGCCGGCGCGTGATCACGCGCTGGACGCGCTACGGCACCGTCGCGCTCGCGGTCGTGCAGGGACTCCTGATGGCGACCGCGCTCGAGAACGGCGCGCTCGGCGCAAACACCGTGCTCTCGCCCGGCTGGGCCTTCCGCATCACCACCGTGCTGACCCTGGCGTCCGGCACCGCGTTCATCATGTGGCTCGGCGAGCAGATCAACGAACGCGGCATCGGGAACGGGATCTCGCTCATCATCTTCGCCGGCATCGTCACGCGCATTCCGTCCGCGCTCTCGCGCGTCTGGGACATGGTGCGGACGGACCAACTCCCGCCGCTCGCGCTCGTGCTGCTCGCGGGGTTCATGGTCGCGGTCGTCGCCGTGATCGTGTACTTCGAGCGCGCGCAGCGCCGCATCCCCATCCAGTACGCGCGCCGCGTGGTCGGGCGCCGGCAGCTCGCCGGCGGCATGACCTACTTCCCGCTGCGGCTCAACACGTCGGGGGTGATTCCGCCGATCTTCGCGTCGTCCTTGCTCGTTCTGCCGCTGCAGATCTCGCAGTGGAGCGGAAAGGAGGGCATCGCCGACTTCGTGAACGACTACCTGGGTTGGGGCACCTGGGGACACAACGTGATCTACGTGGCGCTGATCCTGTTCTTCGCGTACTTCTACACCGGGGTCATGCTCGACCCCGACGACGTCGCAGAGAACGTCCGCAAGAACGGCGGCTACATCCCCGGCATCCGGCCCGGCAAGCGCACGGCCGAGTACATCCAGCGCGTGCTGAACCGGATCACCTTGATCGGCGCGACCTACCTGGCCGGGGTCTGCATCCTGCCGAACCTGTTGCAGAGCGAGTTCGCGGTGCCCTTCGTGTTCGGCGGCACCGCCCTGCTGATCGTCGTCGGCGTCGCGATGGACACCGTCGGCCAGGTGGAAGCGCACCTGGTCGCGCACAACTACGACACCTTCGTGCAGGGCGCGCGCCTGCGCGGCCGGGGCGGGCGATGAGCGCTCAACTCAATTTGATCTTGACGGGCCCCCCGGGCTGCGGGAAGGGCACGCAGGCCAGGCGGCTGGTGGAGAAGTTCGGCATTCCGCAGATCTCGACGGGCGACATCCTGCGCGAGGCGGTCGCCTCCGGCTCCGAGATCGGGAAGCGCGC
>DATFUE010000645.1:0-3795 GCA_035261165.1 Myxococcota bacterium | reverse complement strand
GTCGAGGTGGGCCAGTTCGTCGAGAAGGGGCAGGAGATCGCCGAGGTCGGCGCGACCGGCAACGCCACGACGTCGCATCTGCACTTCGAGATCCGCAGCAACAACACGCCGCAAGACCCTCTGGAGTTCCTGCCATGAGTTCCGACAGCGCCGCGAAGCGGCTTCTCCGGCACATCCGCGACGTCCCCGACTTTCCGCGTCCTGGGATTCTCTTCAAGGACATCACGCCGCTGTTGCAGGACGCCGAGTCGCTGCGGGTCGCGTGCGAGCTCGTGGCCGCGCCGTTCGCGAAGGCGCGCATCGATCTGGTGGTCGGCATCGAGTCGCGCGGCTTCATCTTCGGCGTGCCGGTCGCGCTCGCGCTCGGCGCGGGATTCTCGCTCGCGCGCAAGCAGGGCAAGCTGCCGTGGGAGACACTGCGTGAGAGCTATCAACTCGAATACGGCAGCGCTGAGATCGAAATGCACAGTGATGCGGTGCGCGCCGGCCAGCGCGTGCTCGTGATCGACGATGTGATCGCCACCGGCGGCACTGCGGCCGCGACCGCGCGGCTGGTGCGCGCGCTAGGCGGCGAAGTGGTCGCCGCGAGCTTCCTGATCGAGCTCGCCTTCCTCGAGGGCCGCAAGGCGCTCGACGGTCTGCCGGTCGAGGCCGTGCTGCGCTTCTGACCGGGTGCCCGCGCCCCTTCATCGGGGCGCGCACTCTGCCGAACCTGTGGTGGGGGCGTGCAATCGCGCCTGCGGTTGCGCGGCACAGAGGTCCATGGCCCGAGTACTGATCATCGACGATGCGAGCGGCAGCGCGCGGATGCTGGAAGAGGCCCTCGCGAGCTCGGGGCTCGAGCTGCGCGCGATCCAGTGGTCCGAGACCAGCGCCGTGGACGCGGTCGAGTTCGAGCCGACGCTGGTCATTCTGTGCCTGGCGGGCGGCCTGGGCTACGCGGCGCCGCGCTGCGCCGCGCTGCGCGCCGAGCCGTCACTGGACGGTGTACCCCTGCTCGTCACGGGGACCGCGCCCGAGGAGGACGAGCTCGCGCGCTGTCTCGAGCTCGGCGCCGACGACGCGCTCATCCTGCCCGTGCATCCGCGCATCGCCGCCGCGCGCGTGCTGGCGCTAGCGCGGGCGAAGGCGGACCGCGAGTCACAGGCCGAGCTCGTGCGCGCCGCCGAGCAGGGCCAGCAGGCCTTCCGCACCACGGTCGACGCGCTGCGCCGCTCGACCGAGGCGATGGAGCACACCGAGCGGCGCAAGCGCTATCTGGAGACTCACGACGCGCTGACCGGGCTCGCGAACCGCGCGTACCTCCGCGAGTTCACGCGCCGCACCATGGGGTACGCGCGCCGCTACGGCAGCAAGCTCGCGGTGCTCACGATCAACCTCGACTACTTCGACCGGGTGAACGAAAACCTCGGCCACGCGACGGGTGACTTGCTGCTGCAGTCGGTCGCGACCCGGCTGCGGAACTGCGTGCGCGGCAGCGACATCGTGGCGCGCTTCGGCGGCGACGACTTCGCCGTGGTGCTGACGAGTCTCTCGAGTCGGGAAGACGCCGCGCTGGTCGCGCGCAAGGTGATCGAGTTCATCACCCGCCCGCACGAGGTCGCGGGCAGCGGCGACATCTACGTGACTCCCAGCGTCGGGGTCTCGATCTTCCCCGACGACGGCGAGACGCCCGACGGCCTGCTGCGCAGCGCCGACGTGGCGCTGCACCGCGTGAAGGAGCAAGGCCGCGGCCAGTATCAGTTCTACTCCTCCGAGATGCGCGGCGGCTCGTTCGAGCGCATGCAGCTCGAAGTCATGCTGCGCGACGCGCTCGAGCGGGAGGAGTTCCAGCTCTACTACCAGCCGCAAGTCGACGTGGGCAAACGCGAGCTGGTCGGCTGCGAAGCGCTGATCCGCTGGGTCCACCCCGAGCGCGGCATGATTCCGCCCGCGGACTTCATTCCGCTCGCGGAGAGCAACGGACTCATCGAGCCGATCGGGGAGTGGGTGCTGCGCACGGCGTGCGCGCAGAAGCGCGCCTGGGAGCTCGCGGGTCTCGGGAACTTCCCGATCTCGGTGAACGTGTCGCGGCGTCAGTTCCGCACGCCGGGGCTCTCGGAGCGGATCGGGGACATCCTGCGCGAGAGCGGGCTCGAGGCGCGCCACCTCGAGATCGAGATCACCGAGAACGCGTTGATCGAGGACGTGCAGCAGACGCTCGTGGTGCTGCGCAGCGTGCGCGATCTCGGCGTCGGCGTGGCGATCGACGACTTCGGCACGGGTTACTCGAGCCTCGCGGTGCTAGGCCAGTTCCCGGCGAGCGCGCTGAAGATCGACCAGGCGTTCGTACACGACATCTCGACCGACGCCGCGCACGCCGCGATCACCCGCGCGGTGCTCGCGGTAGCTGCCGAGCTGAAGCTCACCGTGATGGCGGAAGGCGTCGAGACCCGCGAGGAGCGCGACTTCCTGGTCGGCCTCGGCTGCAAGCGCATGCAGGGCTATCTGTTCGGCCGTCCGCTGCCGAAGGACGAGTTCGAGGCGATCTGGCGCGACGGCGGCGACCTGCCGGAATAGCCCCAGCGGGGGGCGACTCACTCCCGGGCCGAGCGCGTGATCTCCGCGCGGTAGGCGCTCATGTCCACGACGCGTCCCTCGATGCGCGCGCGCTCCGCGGCGAAGCCAAGCAAGTGACTCTCCAGGGCGACGCGTCCCGAGGCGCGCAGCTCGTCGGGCGCGTCGCGGGTGACCACGTCGCAGAAGTGATCGAGCAGGCCGCGGTCGCCGCTCGCGTGACCGGACGGCGAGGCGCCGACGCGGACCGTCTCGAGCTCCGGGCTGCCGTGCCGCGAGATCTCGATCGACCCGGTCTGCATGACGCCGCGCAGCTCGCCGCGCGTGCCCGAGATGCGCACGGTGCGCCGCTCCTCGCTCGCGCAGCCGTGTACGCCCAAGGTGCCGAGGAGCCCGCTCTCGAAGGCGATCGACACCACCTGGTGATCCATCACGTCGTTGTCGCAGCGGAACACGCAGCGCCCGTAGGGACTCTCGGCGAGCGCGCGGCGGCGCGCCTCGCGCGACGCATCGGGCGACAGGTCGCTCCAGGGCCAGCGCCGCGCGACGCTCTCCTCGGGCTCGAGATAGAAGCGCTCGGCGTCCCAGGGACACGTCGCCTGCACGGGACACGCCGCGCTGCAGCGCTCCGGCGCGCCCGCGGGCGCGCGTTCGCGCACGTAGCTGCCCAGCGCGCCGAACGACGAGAGCTGCGCGGACGGGCTCGCGGCGAGCCACGCCATGAGGTCGAGGTCGTGACAGCTCTTCGCCAGGATGAACGGCGCCGCGAGCTCGCGCTTGCGGAACTTCCCGCGCACGTACGAGTGGGCCATGTGCCAATACGCGACGTGCTCGCGCAGGTCGATCATCTGTAACTCGCCCAGGCGCCCGCTCGCGGCGATCTCCTGCACGCGCGCGTAGAAGTCCATGTAGCGCAGCACGTGACCGATCTGCAGGATGCGCCGCGCGCGCTCCGCGGCCTCGACCAGGCGCACGCAGTCGGCGGCGTCGACCGCCATCGGCTTCTCGAGCAAGACGTGGAGGCCCCCGGCCAGGGCTGCGAGCGCGGGCTCGACGTGCTCCGTGTCACTGGTCGCGATCACCGCGGCTCGCGCCTCGCCTGCCGCCGCGAGCAGCTCGCGCCAGTCCGCGAACACGCGCTCGCGCGCCAGGCCGTGCTCCGCCGCCGTCGCCGCGCGCCGGTCCTGGCGCGGCTCCGCGAGCGCGACGATGCGCATGCGTTCCGGGTTCCGCAGTGCG
>DATFUE010000644.1:0-3415 GCA_035261165.1 Myxococcota bacterium | reverse complement strand
CGCGGGTGCTCGATCTGTTCGCGGGCAGCGGCGCACTCGGCATCGAGGCGCTGTCGCGCGGCGCGAGCGAGTCCGTGTTCGTCGAGCGTTCGCGCGAGGCGCTGCGCGCGCTGCGCAAGAACCTCGCGGAGCTCTCGCTCGAGGCGCGCGCGAGCGTCGTCGAGCGCGACCTCTCGCGCGGCCTGGGCGCGCGGGTGCTCGAGCGCGCGGGCTTCGATCTCGTATTCGCGGATCCGCCGTACGAAGGCGGCTGGCTGGCGCGGCTGCTCGCGTGCGAGTCGCTGGGGCAGGTCTTGAGTCGCGACGCGATAGTCATCGCCGAGCGTTCGCTGCGCAGCGAGCCCGAGCCCGACGGCGCGCGGCTGCGTTTGCTGGGCAGCAAGCGCTACGGCGAGACGGCGTTCGACTGGTACGAGCACACGGCTGCCACGGCTCCAGGGGGAAAGGCTGAACCATGAGCGAGAAACGCATCGCGGTGTATCCCGCGAGCTTCGATCCGATCACGAACGGGCACCTCGACCTGATCCATCGCGCGGCGAAGCTCTTCGACGAGGTGGTCGTCGCCGTCGCGACCAACGTCGACAAGAGCGGCGGCACGTTTCCGGTCGACGAGCGCGTGGCGCTGTTGAAGAACTCCGTCGCCGGCATGCCCAACGTGCGCGTCGACGTGATCCAGACCCTGCTCGTCGACTATCTGCGTCGCATCGGCGCGCGCATCGTGATCCGTGGGCTGCGCGCTCTCGCCGACTTCGAGTACGAGTTCGAGATGGCGCTCATGAACAGTCATATGTTCCCGGAGCTCGAGACCGTGTTCTTGATGACGAGCGAACGCTGGTTCTACGTCAGCGCCTCGCGCGTGCGCGAGCTCGTGCGCTTCGGCGCAGACGTGACGGAGTTCGTGCCGCCCGAGGTCGCGGAGAGACTGCGCGAGCGCATCGGCCCGAAGAAGCGCTGAGCCCAAGCCGCGCACCAAGCCGCGCACCAAGCCGCGCACCAAGCCGAGCAGACAGCGCGGCGCTCACAAGACCTGCGCGGCGCTCACAAGACCCGGCCTACGCGTCGCCTTCGCGCTCGATCTCGAGCTCCTTCATCTTGAGCTGCAGGCCGCGGCGCGACAGGCCGAGCTCCTTCGCCGCGCGCGTGACGTTGCCCTCGGTGAGGCGCAGCGCCTCGAGGATCGCGTCGCGCTCGATGCGCTGGGTCGCGGCGCGGATGCGCTCGCGCAGCGGCGTCGCGCTCGCGGGCGCCGCCGAGGGGCGTGTGCCGGCGGCGACCTCGGGCGGAAGATCGCGCGCCGTCAGCGTCGTGCCGTCACACATCAGTGTCGCCCGCTCGATCGCGTTCTCGAGCTCGCGGATGTTGCCGGGCCAGGGATGCGCGCGCAGCGCGTCCAGCGCTACGGGGTCGATGCCGGTGACGGGGCGCTGCAGCTTTGCGGCGAAGCGCTCCAGAAACAGGCGCGCCAGCATCGGGATGTCCTCGGGCCGCGCGCGCAGCGGCGGCAGCTCGATCGGCACCACGTGCAGGCGGTAGAAGAGATCCTCCCGGAAGCGTCCCGCGTTCACCTCGATCCGCAGATCGCGGTTCGTCGCCGCGACCAGCCGCACGCTGACGTGCAGCGTCTCGGTTCCACCGACGCGATAGAAGCGCCCTTCCTGGATCGCGCGCAACAGCTTCGGCTGCGCGGACAGCGGCATCTCCCCGATCTCGTCGAGAAACAAGCTGCCGCCGTCGGCCAGCTCGAAGCGCCCGGGCTTGCGCGCGGCCGCGCCCGTGAACGCGCCCTTCTCGTAGCCGAACAGCTCACTCTCGAGCAGGCCTTCCGGAATCGCCGCGCAGTTCACCTTCACGAACGGGCCGCCGCGCACGGCGCTGGCCCGGTGCAGGCTGCGCGCGACGATCTCCTTGCCGGTGCCGCTCTCGCCGGTGATCAGCACCGTTGCCGGCGTCGGCGCGACGCGCTCGATCACGCGGCGCACGTCGCGCAGCAGCGTGCTCTCGCCGACGAGCAGCGGCTCGGGGTCTTCATCAGACGGGAGGCGCGCCTCGCGCGCGGCCAGGCGGCGCGTCGATACCGCCTTCTCCATCACCTGGCGGATCTCGTCGGGATCAAAGGGCTTGGTGAGATAATCGAACGCGCCCTGCTTCAGCGCCTCGACCGCGCTGCCTACCGTGCCGTGGGCGGTCAGCATGATGACGGGAATCTCCGGGTGCGTGCGCCGAACCGCCTCGAGCAGCTCGAGGCCGTTCATCTTGGGCATGCGCAGGTCGGTGAGGATCGCGTCGACCGACTCGTGCGCGAGTGAGTCGAGCGCCGCCGCGCCGTCACTCGCCTCCAGTGTCCGATAGCCGTCCCGCTCGAGCAGAGCGCAGAGCACGCGGCGCATGTTTGCTTCGTCCTCGGCGATCAGCACCGTGCGCAGCGGCTTCACGGCGCTTCCTCGGCCGCCTTCGCCTCGAGCGGCAGGCGGATCAACACGCTCGTGCCCTCGCCGGGACGCGAGCGGAGCTGGATCGTGCCGCCCTGCGCGCGGATCAGTCGCTCGCACAGCGCGAGGCCCAGGCCGGTGCCCTGCTGCTTGGTGGTGTAGAACGGGATGAACGCGCGCTCGAGCGTCGTGTCACTCATGCCCGGTCCGTCGTCGTCGACTTGTATCTCGACCCAGCCGTCGCCGAGCGGGCCGGGCGAGCCGCGGCGCAGCGCGACGCGCACCCGGCCGCGCTCTTCGAGCGCCTCGTAGGCGTTCTGAACCACGTTGACCACCACGCGTTCGAGCTGATCGGCATCCGCGCGCAGCGGCGGGAGCCCGGGCTCGAGCTCGAGCACCAGCTCGATCTCCTCGCGCGCCTTCGAGCGCGACACCGCTTCGACGCAGCTCTTCACGAACGCCGCGACGTCGCGAATCGTCGCCGTGCGCGTGGCGGGTCGCGCGTAGTCGAGGAACGACTCGACCACGCGGTTCAGACGTGCGATCTCCTCGATGATCACGGTCCACAGCTCGGCCGCCTTCGCGTCGGTCGGCTGTTGCAGCACGGCGACGGCGCCGCGGATCGCTGCGAGCGGATTGCGAATCTCGTGCGCGAGGCCGGCCGCCATCTCGCCCAGGGAGACGAAGCGGTCGCGTGCGCGCACGCGCTCGAAGGTCTTGGAGTTCTCGAGCGAGGTGGCGATCTGATCCGCGACGGCGCGCAACAGGCGCACCTCCTCGCTGGAGAACGACTCGTGCGACCGCGCATCGGCCAGGGTCCAGAAGCCCACGACCTGGGAGCGCGCGCGCAGCGGCAGCACCAGCTCGGCCTCGAGATCCCGCAGTGTCTCGCACAGCACCTCGAGCCGCGGGCGCTCGGCGAAGTTCTTCGGGTCGTCGAGCCGCCGCTCGAGCTCCTCGCGCTGCAGGACGTCGACCACCTCGAC
>DATFUE010000643.1:0-3902 GCA_035261165.1 Myxococcota bacterium | reverse complement strand
GCCAAAGCCCGGGAGGCATATTGGGCTTCGCGCTCGATGCGCCGCCGGGCTCGACCGCACTGCTCTACCTTGGTCGCAAGCCGGCCGTCCTGAACGACCCCAGCACGGAGATCGAGGTGCTCACGCTGGCGACCTGCGTCGTCGACCTGGGGCAGGTCCCCGGCGGCGGCACCGTGACGTACAACTGGCGCGTCCCGAGCGTGTTGACGCCGGGTGTGACCTTCTACGCGCAGGCCGAGGTGAGTGTCGCGCCGGGCGACCTGCGGCGCACCAACTCGACCCCCGTGATCGTGCGATGATCCTCAAGCAGTACTACCTCGGCTGTCTCTCGCACGCCTCGTACCTGATCGCCGACGAGCAGACGAAGACCGCCGTCGTCGTCGATCCGCAGCGCGACATCGGCCAGTACCTGGCCGACGCGGCGCAGCGCGGGCTCTCGATCCGGCACGTCTTCCTGACCCACTTCCACGCCGACTTCGTCGCCGGGCACCTCGAGCTGGCGCAGGAGACCGGCGCCGCGATCCGCCTCGGCGCGCGCGCGCGCGCGGACTACGCCTTCACGCCGATGGCGGAGGGCCAGCAGCTCGAGTTCGGCAGCGTGCGCATCGGCGTGCTCGAGACGCCCGGCCACACGCCCGAGGGCATCTCGCTCCTGGTCTACGACCTCCAGAAGAACCGCGAGCAGCCCCAGGCGGTGCTCACCGGCGACACGCTCTTCATCGGCGACGTCGGGCGGCCGGACCTGATGGCCTCGATCGGCATCACCGCCGCCGAGCTCGCGGGCATGCTCTACGACTCGCTGCACGAGAAGCTGCTGAAGCTCCCGGACGAGACGCTGCTCTACCCCGCCCACGGCGCGGGATCGGCCTGCGGCAAGAACCTCTCGAAGGACACCGTCTCGACCATCGGCGCGCAGCGCGCGGGGAACTGCATGCTCCGGCCGATGAGCCGCGCCTCGTTCGTCGAGCAGTTGACCCAGGGCCAGCCGGCGGCGCCGCGCTACTTCGGCTACGACGCGCAGCTCAACAAAGTGGAGCGCGAGACGCTCGATGCGAGCCTCGCCCGCGCGCTGCATCCGCTGACGCTCGACGAGCTGCTCGCGCACCGGCGCGCGGGGGGCGCCGTGGTCGACACGCGCGACTCCGAGGAGTTCGCGCAGGCGCACCTTGCGGGCAGCCTCAGCATCGGGCTCTCGGGCAAGTACGCCAACTGGTGCGGCGCGCTGCTCGACCCCGCCGTGCCGATCGCCCTAGTGGCGAACCCGGGGCGCGAGACGGAATCCGCGACGCGCCTGGGACGGATCGGCTTCGACCGCATCGCCGGCTTTCTCGGGGGCGGCTTCGCGCCGATCGCGGCGCGCAAGGACCTGCAGGCGCGCTTCGAGCGCCTGGAGCCGCCGCAGGTGTTCGCGGGACAGCAGGCCGGCAAGCTGCAGATCCTCGACGTGCGCGGACCGGGCGAGTTCGAGAGCGTGCGCGCGGAGGGCGCGCTCTCGATCCCGCTCCCCGAGCTCGAGGCGCGCATGAACGAGTTGCCGCGCGAGGGCGCGCTGGCCGTGATCTGCGCCAGCGGCTACCGCTCGACGATCGCCTGCAGCCTGCTCCAGCGCGCGGGCCGCGGGAACCTCGTGGACGTGCGCGGCGGAACGGCCGGCTGGGAGCAGTCTGGGCTGCCCACGGCGCGCGGGGCGGCCTCCTGCGGGCGCTGATTCCCGGTCCCGGGCAGCGCCGGATTCCGGGCCTCAGGCTCCCGAATCCCGGGGGTCGAAAAGGCTTCATGCTCACCCGCAGCCCCTTGCGCTTCCCCTTCCTGCTCGCAGTCCTGTTCCCCCTCGGCGCCTGCTCCGCGCCGCGCGTCGAAGTCATGCCGCGCATCCAGCGGGCCGAGCTCGGGGGCTCGTTCGCGGGCAACTCCTCCGGCGTGACGCTCGCGAAGAATGACGTGGTCAGCGACCTCGGGTTGGGCGAGACGTCGGACGAGTTCGGCGCGCGCGCGGACCTCGTCGTCGGCGGCAGCACGTTCACGTTCGCGTACTCGCCCGCGTCCTTCAGCGGCAACGGCACGCTGAACGGGGACGTCAGCCAGGGCGGCACCACGATCCCGGCCGGGACGGCGGTGGCGACGGACCTCAAGATGGACGTCGGCTCGGCGATCTGGACGCACGACTTCGTGCCGGGCGACGCGTTCGAGCTGGGCCTCGGGCTGGGCGTGCACTGGGTCGACTTCCATTCGACGATGACCGACGGCACCAACACCGAGACCTTCGACCAGGTGGCCCCGATCCCGGTGCTCGCGCTGCGCGGAGGCGCCGCCTTCGGCCCCTTCGACGTCTCGGCGCTCGTCTCCGGCATCAAGGCCAAGGCCAGCGGCGACGAGTTCACGTTCCTCGACACGGACCTGATGGGGCGCTGGCACTTCTTCGGCGGCGTGGCCGGAGCGCTCTCGGGAGCGCTGATCCTGGGCTGGCACCGGACCGACGTGGAGCTGGACTACACCGACTCGAGCGACCACATCGACGCGAATTTCAATGTCTCCGGCCTGTACTACGGTCTGAGCATCGGCTTCTGATCCCCGGATTTCCGGGAACGCTTCGGGCCGTTGCGGATAGTCATGGGGTGAGGACCCCGTGGCAGCCCGCGAACCCGCGACCGATCTCGAAGCGCTCCTGGCCCACTCGGGCTGGGTGCGCGCGTTCGCCGCGCGCCTCGTGCGCGATCCGGGCGAGGCCGACGACCTGGCCCAGGAGACGCTGCTCGCCGCGCAGCGCCGCGCGCCCGAGCCGCGCGACGGTCTGAAGCCCTGGCTCGCGCGCGTGCTGCGCAACCTCGCCGCGCGCGGCCGGCGCGACCGCGCGCGGGCGCTGGACCGCGAGCGCGCCGCCGCGCGCGACGAGGCGCTGCCGGGAACCGACGAGCTGGCCGCGCACGCGGAGCTGCGGGCGCTGGTCGGCGAGGCGCTGGTCGCGATCCCCGAGCCCTTCCGCAGCACGCTGATCCTGCGCTACTTCGGCGGGCTCGAGCCGACCGAGATCGCGCGTCGCGAGGCGACGCCGCCCGCGACCGTGCGCACGCGCGTGAAGCGCGGCCTCGAACTCGTGCGCGAGGAGCTCGACCGGCGCCACGGCAACCGCGGGGCCTGGTCGCTGTGCTTCGTGCGGCTGCTCGACTGGAAACACATACCCGTCGCGACGGGCGCGACGCTCGCGGGAGGATGGATCGCGATGCATGCAGGCTGGAAGATCGCGGCGAGCGTGGCGGCCGTCGCTGTGACACTCTCGCTCGGCTGGTGGGCGGTCGAGAGCCGCACCCCGCTGTCCCCCGCTCCCGAAGCGCTCGCGCGTCCGCAGCCGGCGGCGCTCGAGTCGCTCGATCCCTCGAAGCCGGTCGCGAACGACGCGCAGGGTTCGAGCGCGCGTGAGCGCGTGTCCTCCACGGCGGACTCGACGGTGCAGCCCGCAGCCGAGGCGAAGCCGAGCGAGATGGTCCTCGAAGCGCGCGTGGTGGACACCGCGAAGCGTCCTATCGAGGGAGTCTCGATGGAGATGCCGGGCTTCGTGCAGCGCGGGCTGAGCGGCGCGGACGGCCAGCTGCGGCTCGCGTTCAGCGGTAATGAGGGCTTCGAGTCCAGGGCCTGGTTCAAGAAGAAGGGCTGGGCGACGCGCATCGTCGAGACGATGGTCAAGGGAGGCGAGACCGTGCGCCTGGGCGATATCGTGCTCGAGCAGGCCTGCGTGATCACCGGCCACCTCGAGGACGCGAACGGCAAGCGCCTGGGCGGCAACGCGCTCGTCGGCCCGGCCGAGGTGCCGGTCAAGGACCCCGAGCGCGTGCGCACGCTCGGCCCGGGATACACCGAGGGAGGCCCGATCGCGACGACGGTGATCGCGGACTGGACCAGCGGAG
>DATFUE010000642.1:0-3896 GCA_035261165.1 Myxococcota bacterium | reverse complement strand
GAACTCCAAGAGCCTCGGCCAGGGACGCGGACAGTCATTGTGTCCGCAGTCACTGAAGATGACGAGCTCCGATTGCGGCGCCGCCGCATGCAGCGCGCGCGCCTGTTCGACCGGGATCAGCGCGTCCCGGGCACCGTGGATTACGAGCGTCGGTCCACGGAAAGCCGCGATCCGCGCCAGGTTGTCGAAGGGATCGCGAACCAGGATTCCGGGCACGCCCAGGCGCCGCGCGAGCGCGCGCACGCTGGTGAACGTGGACTCGAGCACCAGCGCCGCGACCTCGCGCTCGCTTGCCAGCCGGCACGCGGCGCCGCCGCCGAGCGAGCGGCCGTAGGCGACGATGCGCGCGCGGTCGAGGTCCGGCCGCGCGCTCCCCCAGTCGTAGGCGGCCAGGATCGCGTTCGCGATCGAGGTCTCCGACGGCGCGCCCCCGGAGCGGCCATAGCCGGGGTATTCGACCAGGAGCACGGCCGCGCCCCACGTGCGCGGCTCGTCGAACTCGCGCGCCCAGTCGTCGATCAGCTCGGCGTTCCCGTGCGCGAACAGGATCAAGGGTGCGGGTCCGGGCGCGCCGCCGCGCGCGGGGAGATACCACGCCTCGCTCCGAACCCCCGCGCGCTCCAGCCACACCGGCTGGCCGTCGACCGAACGCAGCAGCGCCGTGCCGACCGGCGCGCGCCGCGCGGGAAAGAGCAGCCTGCGCTCCTGAGTCACGGCCAGGACGGCGCCGGCGACACCGGCGAGGATCACGAGCAGCCCGGCGCCGAGCAGCACGTTGCGCACTCACTCGACCTCGACGGCGCGCGCCATGCGCACGATCGGCAGCCCGATGCCGCCGGGCAGCGGCGCCTCGACCCGCTCGAGCTCGCGGAAGCCGAACGTCCGGTAGAGCGGCTCGCCGGGCAAGGTGGCCGCGAGCTCCAGGCTGCGGAAGCCCGCGGCGCGAGCGGCGTCGACGCAGGCGTTCATGAGCAGCGAACCGATGCCGCGCCGCGACCAGTCGGGGTCGACGAAGAACGCGCGGATCCGGGCCGGCTCGGTCGCGGGGTCGACCAGCGGATCCGCCTTCCCCTTCATCTGATCGCCGCCGTACAAGGTGCGGCGCCGGCTCCAGCCGCCGCAGGCCACGACCGCGTCGCCCGCGGTCACGACGAAGTACGTGCCATCCGCGATCAGCTGCGTGTCGGGGCCGAAGACGTGGCGGATCGCGCCCTCGATCTGCGCATCCGTGTAGTAGCCGCGCGAGAGCGCGCGCACGGAGCGCGGGATCAGGAGGCGCAGCGCCGGCAGGTCCCCCTCCGTTGCGAGTCGCACGCGCAGCTCGTTTGCGGTCACGCGGCGGAGGATACTGAACGCCCGGGGCGGGGCGCCGCAGGGCGGGATCCTGCCTTCGATCGGCTACGGTGAGCGTCGAGATCGAGTCAGGCCGCGCCCTGCGGCGTCTCTCGAGCAGCTTGTCGCCTGAAGGTCACGTCCGACTTGCGAAGCGAAGGCGTTGCGTTGGCGATTGCGTGTGCTGCCGCGAATTGGAAAGCAAGCGTCGGATAGAATCGGATCGGGCCAGCGCCGATCCTCGCCGCACCAACGAGGAGAAGAGCGATGCTCGAGACAGACAGGCAGTCGGACAAGCGCTGGGAAGCGGTGGCAAGCCGCGACCCTAGCGCCGACGGAACTTTCTACTACGCGGTGCGCACCACGGGTGTCTACTGTCGGCCGAGCTGCGCCTCGCGCCTGCCGCGACGCGAGAATGTCTCGTTTCACGCGAGCTGCGCAGCGGCGGAGGCCGCGGGCTTCCGCGCGTGCAAGCGCTGCCGGCCGGCGGAGCGCACGCCGGTCGAGGCGCAGCTCGCGGCGGTGTCGAAGGCCTGCGCGATCCTCGCCGAGCGCGAGACGGCGCCGCCGCTCGCGGAGCTGGCGGGCGCGGTGGGCGTGAGCCCGTTCCACTTCCACCGGCTGTTCAAGCAGGTGATCGGCGCGACGCCGCGCGAGTACGCGCGCGCGCAGCGCGTGGCGCGCTTCGGCCAGGCGCTCGACCGCGGCGAGCGAGTCAGCGAGGCGGCCTACGC
The DNA here is from genome assembly GCA_035261165.1 of Myxococcota bacterium. Lineage (GTDB taxonomy): Bacteria > Myxococcota_A > UBA9160 > SZUA-336 > SZUA-336 > VGRW01. Next base: position 1,830 of record DATFUE010000642.1, on the reverse strand, counting down.
CTCGGGCTTCGGCTCGAGCTCGCGCGCCTACGAGGACGCGCTCTCGGGCATGGGCATGACTCCGGGGGTGCGTCGCCGGGCGGGGAAGGGCGAAGTGATTCGCTTCGCGACCGCGAAGACCGCTCTCGGCTGGGTGTTGGTGGCGGCGACCGAGAAGGGGATCTGCGCCGCGGAGCTCGGCGACCGCCGCGAGTCGCTCGTGACCGGGCTGCGCGCGCGCTTCGCGGCGGCGGAGCTGCGCGAGGATCGCGCGGGCCTGCGCGACTGGCTCGAGCGGATCGCGGCGTTCATCGCCTCGCCCGATCACGCGCTCGAGCTCCCACTCGACGTGCGCGGCACGGCCTTCCAGGCGCAGGTCTGGCGCGCGCTGCAGCGCATCCCGCCGGGAAGCACCGCGAGTTACGCGGAGATCGCGGCAGCGCTCGGCCGGCCGCGCGCGGTCCGCGCCGTTGCGCAAGCGTGTGCGCGGAATCCCATCGCCCTCCTCGTCCCCTGTCATCGCGCGATCAGACGCGACGGCGAGCTCGCCGGCTATCGCTGGGGGGTCGAGCGCAAGCGCGCGCTGCTGGCGCGCGAGAGCGCCGCGGCGGGGTCGGCTGCGCGGCGCGCTCCGTCCGCGGGATGACGGACCCGGGCGAGTCACTCGACGAGCTCGGGTACGCGACCATGCCCGGGCTGGTCGCTGCCTCGGACTGCGCGGCGCTGGCCGCGCGCTGGGACGAGGACGGCGTGTTCCGCAAGCGGGTCGTGATGCAGCAGCACGGCTTCGGCCGCGGCGAGTACCGCTATTTCGACTACCCGCTGCCGTCGCTCGTGCAGGCGCTGCGCCAGTCGCTATACGCGGAGCTCGCGCCGATCGCGAACCGCTGGCGCGCGCAGCTCGGTTTGCCGAGCGAGTTCCCCGCGACCCTCGAGGCCTACCTCGAAAAGTGTCACGGCGCGGGGCAGACGCGGCCGACGCCGCTCGTGCTGCGCTACGAGGCCGGCGATTTCAACTGCCTGCACCAGGACCTGTACGGCGAGCAGGTGTTCCCGCTGCAGGCGACGGTGCTGCTCTCCGATCCGGCGCGCGACTTCACGGGCGGCGAGTTTCTGCTGCTGGAGCAGCGCCCGCGCGCGCAGTCGCGCGGCGAAGTCGTGCCGCTCGCGCGCGGCGACGCGGTGATCTTCGCGGTGCGCGAGCGCCCCCGGCGCGGCGCGCGCGGCTTTCACCGCGCGCAGCTGCGCCACGGCGTGAGTCGCATCCGCTCTGGTCTGCGCTTCAGCCTCGGGATCATCTTCCACGACGCGGCGCAGTCACTGACGCAGCGATCGCGAAAGGGTCAGGCTCAGGAAAGCGAGTAGGAGCAACGCAAACTCTTGCGGCTCGGGGACGACGGTCAGCGGCGTCGTCGAAAAGTCGGCCAGACTCCCGAGGCTCACCGAGCCGAGAGTCATCTGGCGACTGAGGAAATCGTACGACTGAGTCGGAACCGATACGTCACTGATCCAGATTGCGTAAGGGTCCGTGAAGCTGAGATCGATCCCCAGCAGGCCCGTGACATTCACGAACGGATCGAGCGGATCGCCCGCAGGGCGCGTGAGTTGAGATCCAAAATAGAGGAAGTCTGTGTGGAAGATCCCGCCTGGGGTTCCATTCACGATCTGCATCCTCGGTGAGCTGGCAGTGCCCAGATCGGGTGTCCAAGTGAATGGGTATCCGCCGAGCGTGAAGACGACCTGCGTGATCTGCGTATACGTTGCGCCGAATGCTCCCGGCGGGGGGACGGGCGCATCCGCATCGACATACCAATCGAGAGTCATCGGAGTACCGATCGTCACGGGCGCAAG
>DATFUE010000641.1:0-4536 GCA_035261165.1 Myxococcota bacterium | reverse complement strand
AGGGCGAGGCCTGCGCGCGGCTTGGCGCCGTTCGCGGCGCCGAGCGCGACCGACACCGCACGGTGTTGCGACACGGCGTCGTGACACCACGCCGCAGCTTCGCAGCCCGAGACCGCTCCCCAGAAGCTCGCGAGCTCTCTGGGGGTCGCCGCGCCGAGTCTCTCGAGGGCGGAGCTGCACGCCCAGTCGACGAGCTCCGCGTGCGAGGGCGCGGCGGCCGCGTGGGCGTCCGGGAACACGCGCTCGACCAGGTCGTAGATCTTGTCGAAGCGCTCGCGCCCCGCGATCGCGAGTCGGCCCGCGTGCCAGAGATATTCGAGCGCGGTCTTCTCCGGCGTCCAGTCCCACCAACCCGTCGAGGGCGCCGCGGCGCCGCGCTCGAAGTCGCGCGCGCGCAGCGCGCCCTCGCGCTCGACGCGCCGCAGCACGCGCGCGATCGTCGCGTCGGGATCCGAGCCGAGGCGCGTCTTGAACCAGCGCCGTTCGCGCATCTGCTTCTCGCGGCGCTCGAAGCGCAGCTTCCAGTACCGGAACAGGGAGACCGGGATGTAGGCCGCGTCGTGAGTCCAGTGCTCGAACACGAGGCGCTTCTCGAACGCGAGCCGCTCGAGCAGCGCCGGGCGGTAACCGTCCAGGCGCGCGCCCAGGATCAGGTGGTGCGCGCGCTCGACCCGCTGGATCGAGTCCACCTGGACGAAGCCCAGGCGCTCGATCAGCTTCGCGACGCTCGCGGCCGACGCGGGGCGCGCGGGGTTCTCGAGGAGACCCCGCCCCTGGAGCAGGAGCAGGCGTGCGTCGGCGGCAGTCACGAGCGGCATCGCGACAGCCTACGCGACCCGCGGGGGTGTCGGGTATCCTGGCTCGAAACGCGGCGGAGGAGAGCCATGAGCGAGCTGCGCATTGGGGTGGTCGGCGCGGGAGTCATGGGCAGCGGGATCGCGCAGACCCTCGCCGTCGCGGGCTACGAGGCGGTTTGCTGCGATGTGCTCGAGGCAGCGCTGGAGCGCGGCCGGCGCGAGGTGGTGACGGGCCGCTTCGGGCTCGAGCGCGCGGTGGCGCGCGGCCTCCTCACGCGCGCGCAGATGGACGCGGCGCTCGCGCGACTCACCTGGAGCACCTCGACCGAGATGGCCGCGGCCGCGGACCTGATCGTCGAGTGCGTGCCGGAGCGTCTCGAGCTGAAGATCCGCGTCTTTCGCGAGCTCGATCGGCTCGCGAAGCCGACCGCGATCCTGGCCTCGAACACCTCGGGCTTCCCGATCGCCGCGCTGGCCGCGTCGACGGGGCGCCCGGAGCGCGTGATCGGCTGGCACTGGGCTTCGCCCCCGCCGGTCATGAAGCTCGCCGAGATCGTCGCCACCGAGCAGACGAGTCAGTCGACGATCGAGACGGTGGTCGAGGTCGCCCGAGCCTGCGCCAAGAACCCCGTGGTGGTGAAGGACACGGCGATGGCCTGGGGCTTCGTCGCGAATCGCGTGTACTTCGCGATGCTGCGCGAGGCGGAGCGCGTGGTCTCGGAGGGCGTCGCTACGCGCGAGCAGGTGAACCAGCTCATGGTCGACGCCTACCGCTGGCCGGTCGGGCCGTTCGCGCTGGTCTCCGGCGCGCAGAGCGGGTGGAAGTGACTCGCCGATGATCGCGACACGAACGCTCTCCGGCCGCCGGGTGCGTCTCGTGCCGGTTCGGCTCGAGCACACGGAGCTGTTCGTGCGCTGGAACGCAGACGCAGAAGTGCGTCACTGGCTGCACCGCTCCGAGGACCCGCTAGAGCTCCTCGGCCTCGAGGCGGTCGAGCGCAGGATGCGCCAGCTGCTCGCCGACCCGACCGAGCTGCGTTTCGTGATCGAGGCCGACGACGGCCTGCCGATCGGCGACGTCGGCTTGCTCGCGATCCATCCGCACGGGCGCGCCGAGCTCTCGATCCGGATCGGCGAGAAGACTCACTGGAGCCGCGGCTATGGCGGCGACGCGATCCGCACGCTGCTGCGCTTCGCCTTCGAGGAGCTCGGCCTGCGGCGAGTCACTTTGATCGCCGATGCGGACAACGCGCGCGGCATCGCGTGTTACGAGCGGTGTGGTTTCCGGCACGAGGGCGTGTTGCGCGCGCATCGCCTGCGGCACGGCCGCCCGCTCGACATGGTGACCATGGCCGTCCTGCGCGAGGAGCTCACGGCGCACGAAGGCGATGACGGACCCCGGTAGCGGCGACGCGTCGCGCATCGCGGCCGGCACGCGCCGCGAGGCGGAGAGCTGGTCGCTGGTGCTCGCCGCGGACGGCATCGCGCACCGCGTGTTCGCGGCCCAGGGCCAATGGTGCCTCGAGCTGTCCGCGGCCGACCACGCGCGCGCCGAGGCCGCGATCGCCGGCTGGGAGCGCGAGCGCGCCGAGCGCGCGGCCGCGCCGGCTCCCCAGCCGGTGCCCGAAGTGGTGACACATGCCGGTGTATGGCTCGGACTCGCGCTGCTCGGTTTTCACGCCTGGACCGGCCCGTGGCAGGAGGGCAATGCCTGGTTCGAGCGCGGCGCGGCGAACGCGCGCCTGATCGTCGAGGGCGAGCTGTGGCGGACGGTCACCGCGCTCACGCTGCACAGCGACGTGACGCACGCGATCGGGAACGCCTTCTCCTGCGCTGTGTTCGGCGGTCTCTTGATGCGCCGCTACGGAGCGGGCCTGGGCGCGCTGCTCCTGCTGCTCTCCGGCGCCCTCGGCAATTGGCTCACCGCCGAGTGGCAGCGCGCGCACTACGTCTCGGTCGGCGCATCGACGGCGCTGTTCGGCGCGATCGGCGCGCTCGCCGCGACCGAGCTCGTCCGGCGGCGTCGCCTGCGGCTGCGCTGGGACCGGGCGTGGCTGCCGCTCGCCGGCGGGATCGGGCTGCTCGCGATGCTCGGCACGGGGCGCGGCAGCGACCTCACCGCGCACGTGCTGGGCCTCGTGTCGGGGGTCGCGCTCGGGGTTCCAGTCGCGCTGCGAGTCACGCAGCCGCCGCGTCCGCTCGTGCAGGCCGCGCTCGCATCCCTAGCGCTGCTCGCGGTCGCGCTCTGCTGGGCGGACGCGCGCTGAAGAGCAGGGAGAGCTAGCGCCGCGCCCCGCTCTTGCAGGTGACCACCGGTACGTGTGCACGGCGAATCACTCGCTCGGCGGTGCTGCCCAGGACGACGTGCGCGAGGCCCGTGCGGCCGCGCGTGCCGAGCACCACCAGGTCGGCGTGCACGCGCTCGACCGCGTCGAGGATCGCGGGGTCGGGGCGCGTCGCGGAGACGTGCGTCTCGACTGCCACACCGCTCAGTGTCTGGCGCAGCTCCGCGAGCTTCTCGCGCGCGGAGTCCATGAGCGCTTTCTCGACGCTCGCGGCCGCCAGCGCGCTGCCCGTGAGCACGAGCTGCGGCAGGTCGTAGGCGTGCAGCAACACGAGCTTCCCGCCGGTGCGCGACACCAGGCTGCGGGCCCAAGCCAGCGCGGCCTCCGAATCGGGCGAGAAGTCCGTCGGCACCAGCACGCAGCGGTAGGCCGCGGGCGCGGGTGAGTCCGCGTGCGTCGTCAGCACGGCGCACGGGGCGGTGCGCGCGACCCGCTCGGCAATGCTGCCGAAGACCACGTGCGCGAGCCCCGTGTGACCGCGCGTGCCGAGCGCGACCAGATCGGTGCCGAGCTCCGCGGCGCGCGCGCAGATGGCGCTCGACGGCTCCTCCGTCGAGCTCGAGCTCGACGCGCGCACGCCCCGCGCGCGCAGCGTTGCCGCCAGCGTCTCGACCCGCTGCACGGCCTCGCGGCGCGCCTCGTCGACCAGGCCGGGAGCCATGCCGAGCGCCATCGCGGCGAGCGCCTGCGCCGGCACGTACGCCGACGTGAACACCTCGAGCTCCGCGCCGAACAGCTTCACCAGCTCGAGCGCATGCGCCAGCGCGCGCTCCGCGTGCGGCGAGAAGTCAGTCGCGGCGAGTACACGCTGCAAGCTCTGCGCATTGTACTCCGCGAATCGCGGGAAGACGCGGCGGGGGCCGTCCCGAGTCGGGTCACGTTGACTGTGTTCGCCTGCTGGGCCGCGGCCTGGGACGGCCCTCGCCGCGCCCCGCTATGTTCCCTCAGTCAGCGGAGCCGTCCAGATTGAGATCGACGGTGGCTACCACCGGCAAGTGATCCGAGGCCTTCCTGGCCGCGGCGGTCTTGTGCGTGCGCACGCGAGCGACGCGCGCCCCGCGCGCGTAGACGCGGTCGAGCGCGAGCACCGGCCGCCCCGCGGGGAAGGTCGCGGGCCAGGCCGTGTTGTGGTGCAGCTGCGTGAGCTCGTCCTCGAGCCGGCGCGTCGCGGGGCAGCGGCGCCAGGCGTTCATGTCGCCCAGCAGCACGGTCGGTCCTTGAAGCTGCGGGTGGTCGAGCAGCTCGTGCACCTGGCGCCGGCGCGTGCGGTCGACGAGCGCGAGGTGAGTCGCGACGATCGAGACGCGGTTCGCGTCGTGTGCGAACTGCGCGGCGATCGCCGAGCGCTGCTCGAGGCGCGAGAACGAGAGATCGAGCGCGAACACCGAGGTCAG
>DATFUE010000640.1:0-7888 GCA_035261165.1 Myxococcota bacterium | reverse complement strand
GCTCGCTGTCGCGCAGAGGGTGGAAGCTGCCTGCGGAGGCGCGAAACAGCGGGACGTATTTCCGGGCGACGGGCTCGGCACTCTCGCCGACCACGGCGTAGACGTTGCGTCCGTGCTCGATCAACGTGACTTCGGCGACCTCGTCGCTTCCAGCAAAGCGCGTGCGCGCCGCGGCCAGACCATTCACTGCGAAACGCTCGAAGCGCACGTCGGGCTGGTCCTTGCTCGCTTTGTCGAGCGCGTCCTCCAGGGTCGAGCCCTGCGCGGCCAGTCGCACGAAGACCAGCCCGTCCCGAGCCGGGCTGATTGCTCCCGCGGCGTCGGTCGTGTTCCGAGTCTCCCAGTCGGCTGGGAACGTGATCGCGAGGTCGAGCTCCGGGTGGAGGAACCGGCTCTTCACGAACACACCCTGGGCGGGATCCTCTCCCACCACGATGCCCTCGAGCCGCGCGAGCACGGCGTCGCGTCCGCTGGCGACCGGGCTCGACGCGGCTTGAATCAGCGCCTGCGCCCGCTCTTCCGTGCGCGCCACGCGATCCGGAGTGAGTGGGTGATGGTCGAGGAAGTGGAGCTTGGGCTGCGCGCCGGGATGCAGCGCAAGGTCACGGTCCAGCGTGTGCAGAAACTGCGGCAGCCCGCGCGGGTCGTAGCCCGCCCGGGCCGCCAGCTCCTGACCCAGCTCGTCGGCCTCGTGCTCCTGCTCGCGGCTGAACGGCGCGAGCACGAGTCCTTCGGCCAGCGCGTCACCGGTGCCAGCCAGGAGACCACCGAGCTCGGGACTCACGATGCCCAAGGCAAAGCCCGCGAGCCCGGTCGCGAGCCTGACCGGCGCGGTCGCCAGCGCCGCGCCCGTGCGCTTGGCCGAGTGATCGGCGGTGACGTGCGCGATCTCGTGACCGATCACGCCGGCGAGCTCATCCTCCGAGTTCACCAGGCAGAGCAGCCCGCGCGAGACGTACACGTGGCCACCCGGCAGCGCGAACGCATTGGGCTCCGGCTGGTCGACGATCTCGAACTGCCAGGGGCTGTCGGGCCGTCCAGAGACGGCCACGAGCTTCGCGCCGACCGCGCGCAGGTAGCTCTGGAGCGCCGGATCGCGCACCAGCCCCATCTCGTGCTCGACCTTCTTCGCTTCGTCGTCGCCGAGCTGCTTCTGAGCGGCGGGCGTGACGCAGCTCGCGAGCGCGAGCGCGAGCGGCACCGCGAGGGCGCGGGCTGAGACGGACCAGGGGCGTTCACGCATGGCTGCCGCACTCTACCGGAACGGCGAGCTGAATCTGCTCGAAACGCCGCCGCCCCATGGCCCATCTGGTTGCATGAAGCAACCGCAGCCCGTACGCTGCGAAACGCAGCTTGCCGGCTGAGGAGAGATCTCACGTGAAGCCCGTTTGCTTGGTGATCGGTGCCGGTGCGGGGATCGGTGGAACGGTGGGACGGCGCTTTGCGGCGGAGGGCTACCACGCGTGCCTGTGCCGGCGCACCGACCTGGACGGACTGACTCGTCTGGTGGACGCGATCGTTGGCGAAGGAGGCTCGGCATCGGGGTATCTCCTCAATGCCGTCGAAGCCGACGCGATCGAGGAGCGAGTCGCGGCCGTCGAAGCCGAGATCGGTCCGATCGAGGTCGCCGTCTACAACCTGGGCGCCCAGATCGGTGATCGGCTGCTGCAGCAAACGTCACTCAAGGCGTTCGAGACGGGCTGGCGCCTGGGGACCTACGGTCTATTTCGTCTGGCGTCGGCTCTGTGTCCGCGGATGGCCGCGCGAAGCAAGGGAACGCTGCTCGTGACTTCGTCGACGGCCGCGGTGCGGGGGAACGCCGCTCAGCACTCGCACGCAGCGGCCATGGGCGGCCGGCGCATGCTCTGCCAGACACTGAACGCGGAGTTCGCGCCAAAGGGGATCCACGTCGTCCACATCGTGATCGACGGCGCGGTGGACGCGCCGGACACGCTGGGAAAGATGCTGGGACCGGAGCGGTTCCGAGAGCTGCGAGAGACACGCGGCAACGAGCACGACGGGCTCATGCTTCCCGCGCAGATCGCGGAGACCTATGTCCACCTCGCGAAGCAACACCGCTCCACGTGGACGCACGAGCTCGACCTGCGCGCATTCTCGGACAGACCTTGGTGGAACCACTGACACGAGGAGGATCGAAGTGACCGACACGGCGAGCGAGGTTGCCCTGATCGTGGGCGGGGGTCCCGGCATCAGCGCGAGCTGCGCCCGGCTGTTCGCGAAGAGCGGCATGCGGGTCGGCGTCGCAGCCCGGGATCCGAACAAGCCGGTGCTGCTGGAACTGGAGAAAGCGTTCGGCGTGCGGCGCTATGCCTGCGATGCCACTGCGCCGGCGGAGATCGAGCTCTTGTTCGAGAGTCTCGTTCGCGAGCTCGGCGCCCCAAGACTGGTCGTGCACAACATCGACGGACGGGTGGCTGGAATCTTCCGCAAGAAGATCACCGACGCCGACCCCGGCATGGCACTCGAGACGCTCCGCAACTCCGCGTTCAGCGCATTCCTCGTCGGTCAAGAGGCCGCTCGGCGCATGCTGCAGAACCAGCCCGGCACGAGCGGCGCGAAGGGAACGATCCTCTTCACGAACGCGAGCGCGGCGCTGAAGGGCTTCCCGGCGAGCGGTGCCTTTGCCATGGCCTGTCAGGCGAAGGCCGGGCTCGCGCAGAGCATGGCGCGAGAGCTTTGGCCCCAGGGAGTCCACGTCGCGAACGTGCCGATCGACGCCGCGATCGGCTGGACGCAGGAAGACGGCACCCGCGCCCACCGGCTCGCAGGGACGGCCGTCGACGACAACATGGCCGACCCGGACGCGATCGCCGAGACCTACTTGCAGCTCCATCGCCAGCATCGCTCGACCTGGGCGTTCGAAGTGGTGCTGCGGCCTTGGGTCGAGAAGTGGTGACTCCAGAGCTCGAGTTCGATTTCGACTTCGGCTCGCCGAACGCCTATCTCGCGCATCTCGTGATTCCCGGCATCGAGAAGCGCAGCGGCGTTGCCTTCACGTACGTGCCGGTGCTGCTCGGCGGCGTGTTCAAGGCGACGGGGAACGTCTCGCCGGCGATCTCGCTGCGCGGGGTCAAGAACAAGCCCGAGTACGAGGCGCTGGAGCTGCGGCGATTCATCGCGAGACACGGAATCGAGCGCTTCGCGCGCAACCCCCACTTCCCGGTGAACACGCTCCAGATCATGCGCGGGGCGGTCGCGGCACGGCATCTCGGCTGCTTCCCGCGCTACGTCGACGAGGTCTACCGGCACATGTGGGCCGAGCCCAAGAAGATGGACGAGCCCGAGGTGATTCGCGCCGCGCTCGTCGAATCCGGCCTGCCCGCCGACGCGCTGCTCGCGCGCGCGGCGGACCCCGACGTCAAGCAGGAGCTGCTCGCGAACACCGAGCGCGCCGTCGCGCGCGGCGTCTTCGGGTCACCCAGCTTCTTCGTCGGCGACGCGCTGTTCTTCGGGAAGGACCGCCTGCGCGAGGTCGAGGAAGAGATCGAAGCGCGGAAGCCGCGATGAAGCTCGGCACTTCGCTGCGCTTCCTCTATCCCACGGGCGAGCACACCCACGCGCTCTTCAAGCAGATGCTCGCCGCGATGCCGCCTGGCAGCTTCGTCGAACGCCCGATGGGCGCGACTGTCACCGGCGAGCAGGCGCGCAACGTCCTCGAGATCGCGGCCGCTGCGCGCGCGGCGGGGCTCGACGGCCTGCTCTTTGGCGAGAATCACGCCGTCCCCGCGGCTTTCGCGAACTCCTTCGCGCCGATCCCGGCGCTAGCGCGCCTGATGGCCGTGACAGGAGAAATGCCGGTCGGCATGGTGCTGCTCGCGCCGTTCCATCACCCGATCCTGCTCGCCGAGCAGATCGGCACACTGGCGGCCTTCGCGAGCGCGCCGCTGATCGTGACCTTCGCAAATGGCGGGCGCGCGCAGGCGTTCGAGGCGTTCGGGATCCCGATGGCGAGCCGTGCGGCGCGCCTCGAAGAGCTCGTGACCGTGGTGCGCGCACTGCTCGCCGGTGAGCGAGTCACACATCGCGGCCGCTTCTTCCAGCTCGACGGCGTGAGCGTGAGCCCGCTGCCGCGCGTCCCGGTCTCCCTGTGGATCGCCGGCACGGTGCCGGCCGCGGCCGCGCGCGCGGGCCGCATCGGCGATGCCTGGCTCACCGGCCAGAACGCCACGCGCGCGGAGCTCACGCAGCAGCTCGGTGTCTATCGCGAGTCCGCCGCGCGCTCGGGCCGCCTCGCTGTGCCCGTGCTGCGGCGCGACATTTACGTTGGCGAGAGCGATGCAGAGGCGGAGGCAACGGTGCGCTGCGTGCTCGCCGAGGGCTATCGCGGGACCGGAATGGACGAGCTGCTGGTCGGCGGAGCGAAGAGCGTCGTCCAGCAGCTGCTCGGCTACCGAGCGCTCGGCTTCGAGTACGTGATGGTGCGCCACATCGTCGGCGATCACGCAGCGATGCTGCGCTCCTTCGCGCGCATCGGTGAGTCCGTGATGCCCGCGATCCGAGAGCTTTGAAGGGAGAGACCATGAGCGACAAGCCCGAGATCCGCACCGAGCGAGACGGCCCTGTGCTCAAGATCGTCGTCGACAACGTGCGCAAGAAGAACGCGTTCGTGCCCGAGATGATGGTGGCGCTGAGCGATGCACTCACGGCCTTCGACCGCGACGAAGGCCAGTGGGTGGCGGTGCTGTGCGCCGCGGGCGAGCACACGACCGCGGGGCTCGACATGCCGAAGTTCTTCGGCCCTGACGCCCGTCCCGGGGAGTCGGCGCCAGACGCAGTCGATCCGTTCGCGCTCAAGCGGCGCACGCTGAAGCCCGTGATCGCGGTCGTCCAGGGCATCACCTACACGATCGGGATCGAGATGATGCTCGCCGCGGACATCGTGGTTGCGGCGGACACTGCGCGCTTCTGCCAGATGGAGTCGAAACGCGGCATCGCGCCGCTCGGCGGCGCGCACTTCCGCTTCCTCACGCGCACCGGCTGGGGCAACGCGATGTATCACCTGATGCTCTGCGACGAGTTCGATGCAGAGCGCGCGCGAGAGATCGGCCTCGTCCAGGAGGTGGTCCCGTATGGAAGGCACATCGAGCGCGGAATGGAGCTCGCGCACGCCATCTGCAAGAACGCGCCGCTGGGTCTCCGCGCGATGAAGCACGCCGCGCTGCGGTACATCGAGGCGAACGAGGCCGCGGCGATCGCCGCGATTCCCGCGATCCGCGAGCGCGTGTTCGCGACCGAAGACTCTCGAGAGGGAATCCTCTCCTTCCTCGAGCGCCGCGAAGCCCGCTTCAGCGGACGCTGAGCGCGCTGGAGGTTTGCATTCTCGACCGCGCGTGATTCACGATGACGCCGATTCAGCCGGCGGAGGTCGAGGGGATGAGGCTTTCAGGCAAGGTCGCGATCGTCACGGGCGGCGCGCGCGGCATCGGCGCTGGCATCGCACTCTGTTTGGCGAACGAGGGCGCCGCGCTCGGAATCGTCGACATCGACGGGGCGGAAGCGGAGAAGACCGCCAAGTCACTCGGTGGCCGCGCGCTCGGCATCGCCGCCGACTGTTCGGACGACAAGGCGATCGCGGAAGCCACCGAGCGCGTGGTGCGCGAATTCGGCGGGCTCGACGTGATGGTCAACAACGCGGGCGCGGGCACGGGAGTGATCAAGCCCGAGGAGATTCCGACCGGGCCGGGGCTCGAGAACCTGCCGCAGGCGTCGTGGGACTCACAGCTCGCGAACAACCTGCGCACGACCTACGCGGGCTGCAAGGCGGCGATCCCGCGCCTGCGCGCGCGCGGCGGCGGGACGATCGTGAACATCGCGTCGATCGCGGCGCTGATTCCGTCGCCGCAGCTCGCCGCGTACGGCGCGGCGAAGGCGGGCGTGGTGCACCTCACCAAGTCACTCGCGCTCGAGCTCGGGCCGTCGAACATCCGCGTGAACGCGATCTGCCCGGGCTTCCTCTTCACGCGCGCGTGGGAGGGGCTCGCGATGGTCATGAAGATGACCGTCCCCGAGTATCGCGACATGACGGCGCGCGAGATCTTCCTGGCCGCGGTGAAGCGCGCCGCGCCGCTCGGCCGCGAGCAGACGCCCGAGGACATCGGCAAGCTCGTCTCGTTCCTGGCCAGCGACGACGCGGTGAACATCACCGGGCAAGAGATCAAGGTCGACGGGGGAATCACGCTGCGCACGGGCAGCGGGATCTAGGGCGACAAGCGACGAGCGCGCCAGTCACTCCGGTATGGCGCCGGATCGACTTCGTGCGCCACATCGCGTTCAAAGAGCTCGCTATCAGGCTGGGAACGGGGCCGAGCCTCGAGTGAGCTGAGCCTCCCGCTACGCGAGCTCTTCCCTGCCTCGTTGCTGGCGTTAGCTAGCGCCGGCGGACGCGCGCCGGAGTCACCGCCGAGCCCGGCGGCTCTCGCACGTAGTCCGCGGGGATCGCGTACGCGATCTTCGCGGCGGGTCGTGCGTCTACCTGCCCCATGTAGCGCGCGACGTGCTTCATCTCGTCGAAATCGACCGCCTGGATCATGCGCGCGATGTGGATCGCCCAATGGATGCCGATGTCGGCGGCGCCGAACGAGTCGCTGGCAACGTAGGCAGAGTCAGCCAGTGTGTCGTCGACGTGGCCCACCGCGATGTCGAGCGAGCGCCGCGCCGCGGCGCGCGCCTTCTCGTCGAGCGGCGTGGTCGGCCAGATGCCCGACGAACGCAGGTAGCCAACGAGCGGCGGCGCGAGGGTCGCCTCCGCGTAGTGGAACCACTGCAAGAAGCGCGAGCGCGCCGGGCTCCCCACCGCGGGCATGAGACGCTTCTCGGTGTCGTGGCGCTCGACCAGGTACTGAACGATCGCCATCGACTCCATCATCTTCAGGTCGCCGTCTTGGATGACGGGTGCCGCGCCGAACGGATTGATCGCGAGGACGTCCGGGTTCTTCAGCTCGGAGCGCCTGCGTAGGTCGATCTCGTACGGAATGCGCAGCTCCTCCGCGACGAAGACGATCCGCGACGAGCGGCTATTGGGCATGTGGACGATCTTCAGCATGCGCTACAGCCCGACGTGCTTCGCCAGCTCCTCGCGGTGGTGCGCGGAGTCGCCGAACAGAAGCTCGCTCGACTTCGCGCGCTTGAAGTACAGATGGGGCGCGGCCTCCCAAGTGAATCCCATGCCGCCGTGGATCTGGATGTTGTCCGCCGCCGCGTGGAAATAGGCCTCCGAGCAGTAGGCCTTGGCGAGCGCGGCGGCTTCAATGAAGTCCGGCTCGTCCGCCGCGGCGATGAAGAGGGCGTTGGTCGCGGCCGACTTCGCCATCTCGACGGAGACCAGCATCTCGGCGCACTTGTGCTTGATGGCCTGGTAGCTCCCGATCGGGCGGCCGAACTGGAGCCGGCTCTTGGCGTACTCCGTCGCCATCTCGAGACACTTCTGCGCGCCGCCCACTTGCTCGGCCGCAAGCGCCGCGCAAACGAAGGCGAGCACGCGCTCGAGGTTCGCGGTCTGGTCGCCGCTCGAGATGTGCGTCGCGGGCGTGTCTGCGAAGCGCAGTCTCGCGAGCTTCCGCGTGAGATCGAGCGGCGAGATCGCGCTCCGCGACAGGCCGGGCGCATTCGCGTTCACGCGCAGGAGCTCGAGGCCCGTGTCTCCGCGAGCGACCACGAGCAGCACGTCCGCGCTGTGCCCGTCGAGGACGAGCGTCTTCTCGCCGTCCAGCGTGACGCTCCCGCCGGACCCTTTGGCGCGCAGCGTGATGCCGGCGAGGTCCCAGCGCCCGTTCGGCTCCGCGTGCGCGACGCTCACGATCTCCGCGCCCGACGCGATCTTCGCCAGCAGCTCCTTCTGAGTCACTGCGTCCGCGCACGTCAGCAGTGT
>DATFUE010000639.1:0-2813 GCA_035261165.1 Myxococcota bacterium | reverse complement strand
CGACCCGGACCCCGGATCGTCGAGTCACTCGAGATCCTGCTCGGCGTGCTGCACCCCGAGCTCACCCCAAACCAAGGAGCCCACGCACCATGATCAAGCTGCACACCTGGACCACGCCCAACGGCCAGAAGATCTCGATCGCCCTCGAGGAGCTCGGCATCCCCTACGAGGTGCATCCGGTGAACCTCGGGAAGAACGAGCAGATGACGGCGGAGTTCCTGAAGCTGAACCCGAATCACAAGATCCCGGTGATCGAGGACGATGGGCAGGTGATCTGGGAATCGGGCGCGATCCTGCTCCACCTGGGCGAGAAACACGACCCGAAGGGCCTGATCCTGCCGAAGGATCCGCGCAAGCGGAGCCTCGCGATCCAGCACGCGTTCTTCCAGGCCGGCGGCATCGGCCCCAACCTCGGGCGGCTGGGCGCGGCGCTGCGCAAGGAAGGCGAGAAGAACCAGGAGATGATCACGATCTTCCAGACGGAGGTGGCTCGCCTGTTCGGCGTGATCGACCGCATCCTCGCCGACGGCCGCGAGTATCTCGCCGGTGACTACTCTATGGGCGACATCATGCACTACCCCTGGCTGCGCTTCCCGCTGAACCTCAAGTTCCCCGACCTGATGAAGCTGCCGCGCGTGGTCGCCTGGCTCGAGCGCATCGGCGCGCGCCCCGCGGTGAAGCGCGGCATGGAGGTTCCGAAGGTCTGACCCGGCAGTGCAGTGATTCGGACGGGCGAGGCGAGAGCCGCCTCGAGCCGAGCTGACAAGCGACGCAGCCGCGCGATGCGTGAGAGTTACCTACGGCCAGGATGGCCCACCTGATTCGGCAGCCGAACGAAGTCAATGAGTCACGGTCCACCGCCCGTAGAGTGAATCACCTGACCGGTGACCCAGCGCGCGTCGTCGCTGGCGAGCCAGGCGATCAGGCGCGCCGCGTCGTCGGGCGTACCCCAGCGGCCCTGCGGCTCGAGACCCAGGACTTCCTTGTGGAGCTCGGGCGAGGCCCAGCCGGTGTCGGTCGCACCCGGATTCACCGCGTTCACGGTGATGCCGCGGTGCGCGAGGTGCGCGGAGAGACTCGGGACCAGACTCGAGAGGGCGCCCTTCGACGCCGCGTACGCGAGCTCGCCCGGCATCGGCGCGCAGTCCTGGCCCGAAGTGAGCAGCACCACGCGCCCGCCCGAGCGCCCGTCGTGGCGCGCCGCGAACGCCCGAGTCAGCAGGAGCGTCGCGCGCACGTTCACCTGGAAGTGGCGGTCGATCTCCTCCGCGCGGAGCGCCTCGAGATCCCCCTGCGTGCTGTGCGTATGATTCGCGACCAGCACGTCGAGTCGGCCCAGACGGCTACACGCCTCGCCGACGACGCGCTCGGGGGCATCCGCCTCGCCGAGGTCCGCATGGATCGAACAGACGCGCGCGCCGAGCGCCTCGAGCTCCTTCGCGAGCGCGTCGACCCCGTCGGGGTCGGCGCCCCAGGCCTGCGCCGCGTCGTACGCTGCGAACGACTGCAGGCACAGATCCGCGCCCTGCGACGCGAGTCGCTTCGCGATCGCGAAGCCGATACCCGCGCGGCGAGACACGCCGGTGACGAGAGCGACGCGGCTTTTCAGCGGCAGGGCGGGCACGCCCCGGAGTCTAACTCGCTAGCTCGATCCGCCGCGCAACAGGCGATGCCCCCACAGGAGGATCAGCGCGCCCGCCGTCGCCAGCGCGAGCCCCCCGAGACTGAAGGCGGCCGGCGTTCCGAGCCCGAGCAGCGAGCCGATGAAGCCGCCGACGAACGCGCCGGCGATGCCGAGCAGCGTGGTAAGGATGAACCCGCCGCCGTCCGGCCCGGGCATGATCACCTTCGCCAGGATGCCGACGATCAGACCGAGCGCGATCCAGGACAAGAGACCCATGTGAAGTCTCCCTTCGCGGCCATCGTCCTCCACCGAGCGGTGTAGGTCAATCAGGCATTTCGAATTGTGAGTCCGCCGTCTACGGGCAACACCGCGCCGGTGATGTACTGCGACGCCGGGAGACAGAAGTTGAGTGTCCCGTGCGCGACCTCTTCGGGATCGGCGTAGCGCAGGAGAGCCGTGCGGCGCTTGGCGAACGCCGTCTTCTGCTCCTCGGGGATCGCCGCGGTCATGCCGGTGCGGATCGGGCCGGGGCAGATGCAGTTCACCGTGATGCGCTCCGGCCCGAGCTCGACCGCGAGCGAGCGGGTGAGTCCGACCACGCCGTGCTTCGCCGCGGTGTAGGGGCTGCCGAACCTCGTCGCGCCGAGCGCCTCGGTCGAGGCTATGTTCACGATGCGCGCCGCGTCGGACTTGCGCAGGAACGGCAGCGCGGCGCGGATCACGCGCACGTGCGCGGTGAGCAGCACGTTCAGCGACGCCTCCCAGTGACTCAGATAGTCGGCGCCGTCGATCGAGCTGAAGCGCGCGATTCCGGCGTTGTTCACCACCAGGTCGAGGCGTCCGAACGCGGCCGCGATCTCGGGTACGACGCGCGCGACGTCCGCGTCGCTGCCCACGTCGAGCACCCAGCCGCGCGCGCTTCCGCCCGCGCTCGCGATCTCGTCGACCACGCGCCCGACGGCGTCCTTGTCGAGGTCGGTCACGGCGACTTGCGCGCCCTCGTCGGCGAACAGGTGCGCGGTCGCGCGGCCCATCCCGCTGGCAGCGCCGGTCACGAGGGCGCCGCGACCGGCGATGGAGCGCGAGAGCTTCGTGAGCCGCGGCATCGCGCGATCCTACACCAGAGCGCGTCGAGCGCGCGGCGCGCGGCTTAGAGGTTGTCCAGCACCTGATGCGCGAACGCCGCGGG
>DATFUE010000638.1:0-3192 GCA_035261165.1 Myxococcota bacterium | reverse complement strand
GCCGCGGCGGCGGTGACGAAGCGGCTCCTGCTCGCGACCGGCATCTGTCTCGTCGTGCAGCGCGACCCGATCCAGACCGCGAAGCACGTGGCGACCTTGGATCGGATCAGCGGTGGTCGCTTCCTGTTCGGCATCGGCGCGGGCTGGAACGCCGAGGAGATGCGCAACCACGGCACCGACTTCAAACAGCGCATCGCGCTCATGCGCGAGCGCGTGCTGGCGATGAAGCAGATCTGGACGCAGTCGCGGGCGGAGTACCACGGCCGCAGCGTCGACTTCGCTCCGCTCATGACCTGGCCCAAGCCCGTGCGGCAGCCGCACCCGCCGATCCACGTCGGCGGCGGCTTCCCGGCCGGAGCAAAGCGCGCGATCGCCTACGGCGACGGCTGGATGCCGATTCACGGCCGCGACGAGATCCTCGGCAAGTTGTCCGAGTTCCGGCGCATGGCCTCCGACGCTGGCCGCGACCCGGCGTCGCTCGAGGTCTCGATCTTCGGCATGCGCGCCGAGCCCGCCGAGCTCGCGAAGGCGCGCGACGCCGGTGTCGCGCGCGTCATCCTCGGGCTCGCGCCCGAATCCGCCGAGAAGATCCTGCCCGCGCTCGACCGCTACGCCGCCCTCGTGCACAGTGTCGGCTGAAGTCAGTCAAGCCGGCGAGGGCCGCCCCGAGCCGGCGTGCAAGCGCGAGCGCGCAGCGAGCCGCAGGCGAGCGAAGTCAATCGGAAAAGGAGTCGACGATCTCCGAGCTCTACGGACAGACGTACGGCCTGAAGGCGAACCAGCTCCGGCGTCTCTCGAACCTGTACAAGCGAAAGCTCCCCCGCGAGCGGCTCGTGACGCAGGAGTTCGCGCGCACGCTCGCCGAGATCTCGGCGGACTGCGGGCGGCAGGTCGGCGTACTTGTCGCGCGCAGCGGCCGCGTCGAGTACGTGATGGTCGGCGACGCGCTCTCGATCACCTTGCCCGATTTCAAGCGCGTGCGCGCAGGTGCGGGACGCTTCCGCGGCCTGCGCTGCATCCACACGCACCTGCGCGGTGAGTCACTCACGCGCGACGATCTCACCGATCTGACCCTGCTGCGCCTGGACGCGATGGCCGCGGTGCTGGTCTCCGACTCGGGCTTGCCCGACAAAGTCGACTACGCGTCGCTGCAGCCGGCCGACGCCGCGGGCGAGATGGTGACTCGCCACGGGCAGGTCGCCCCCAGTCAGATCGACTTCGACTTCCTCGAGTGGATCGAGGAGCTCGAGGCGCGCTTTGGCGAGGCGCAGAAGGGCATCGCCACCGACGGCGACGGCGAGCGCGCGGTGCTGGTCTGCGTCGAGATCGGCAACGACCCGCACGCGGACGAGCGCTGCGACGAGATGCGCGAGCTCGCGCGGACCGCGGGACTCTCGATCGTCGACGTGCTGCGGCAACGCCGGCCGAAGCCGGACCCGCGCTATCTGATCGGCCCGGGCAAGATCAAGGACCTCGTGACCCGCGCGTGGCAGCGCGGCGCGGAGATCGTGCTGTTCGACCGCGACCTCTCGTCGCGACAGATCCGCGCGATCACCGATCTGGTCGAGGCGCGCATCGTCGACCGCACGCAGCTCATCCTCGACATCTTCGCGCAGAACGCGAAGACCAAGGAGGCGAAGCTGCAGGTCGAGCTCGCCCAGCTGAAATACCGTTTGCCCCGGCTCGCGGGATCGGGACAGACCGAAGGTCTCTCGCGTCTCATGGGCGGAATCGGCGGCCGCGGCCCCGGTGAGACGAAGCTCGAGGTCGACCGGCGCCGCGTGCGCGAGCGCATCAGCCTGCTCGAGCGCGGCCTCAAGGACGTCGCGAAGCAGCGCGAGACACGGCGCGGGCGGCGCAGCCGCGACGGTCTGCCGGTGCTCTCGATCGTCGGGTATACCAACGCGGGCAAGTCGACCTTGCTCAACCGACTCACCAAGAGCGAGGTCTACGCCGCGAACAAGCTGTTCGCGACCGTCGACACGTCGGCGCGCCGGCTGCGCACGCCGCGCGATCGCGACGTGATCATCACCGACACGGTGGGCTTCATCCGCGATCTGCCGACCGAGCTCGTCGCCGGCTTCAAGTCGACGCTCGAAGAGATCCGCGACGCCACGGTGCTCCTGCACGTCGTCGACGCCGCGAGCCCGCAGATTCGCCAGCAGGTCGACGCGGTGCGCGAGATACTGGCCGAGCTCGACCTGGCCGAGAAGCCCGAGCTCGTGCTGCTCAACAAGTCCGACCGGCTCACGCCCGAGGAGCGCGAAGGCGTGGCGAAGCGCTTCGCCGGAATCTGCATCTCGGCCTTGAACGGCGACGGGATCCCGGAGATGCTGCAGGCTGCGGAGCGCATGGTCTTCGAGGGAGAGCGGAACGAGGGAGAGACGCGATGAGAGTCATGCGGAGCGTTCGGGTCGCGGGCACGGGTATGCACGTGCCGCCGCGGGTCGTGACGAATTTCGACCTGATGAAGCTCATGGACACCAGCGACGAATGGATCCAGCAGCGCAGCGGGATCCTCGAGCGCCACCACGTCGACGCGGGCATGGGCCCGGCCGAGCTCGCCTTCGAGGCCGCCAAGATGGCGCTGGCGAACGCGAAGCTCGTGCCCGAGGACATCGACGCGATCCTGGTCGCGTCGCTCTCGCCGCAGCACGACTTTCCGGGCATCTCGTGCTTCCTCCAGGACCACCTCGGCATCGCGGGCTGCCCCGCGATGGACGTGCGCTGTCAGTGCACGGGCTTCCTGTACGCACTGCAAGTGGGCGAGCTCTACGTCGGCTCGGGTCAGTACGACCGCGTGCTGGTCGTCGGCACCGAGGTCCACTCGACCGCGCTCGACTTCACCACCCGCGGCCGCGACGTCGCGGTCCTGTTCGGCGACGGCGCTGGCGCGCTGATCCTCGAGCCTTCGCCCGAGCCGGAGCGCGGCATCCTCTCGGTGCACACGCACGCCGAGGGCAAATACGCGAAGAAGCTCTGGATCGAAGCCCCGGGCTCGTCGATCTGGCCGCACCGCATCACGCACGAGCTGATCGATCAGGGCCGCCACTTCCCGTACATGGAGGGCCGCCTCGTCTTCAAGCACGCGATCGAGCGCATGCCTGAAGCGATCGAGGAGGTGCTGGCGCACAACAAGGTGCAGCTCGGCGACGTCGCTCTGTTCCTCTTCCACCAGGCGAACCTGCGCAT
>DATFUE010000637.1:0-2909 GCA_035261165.1 Myxococcota bacterium | reverse complement strand
GCGCGGGCAGAGCTCGCCGGTGAAGCGCCTCCACGCCGCGCGCCAGCGCCTGCCCCGCTACTACTACGCCTCGCGCGCCCGCTACTTTCACAAGCAGTTCGGGCTCGGCGGCTGGCTCGCGGCGAATCTCCTGTGGACGGCGGGCCGAGCGGTGTCGTGGCTGCGAGAGACGCTGGGCGCGAAGGAGCGCCACACCGTCGAGCACCAGCTCTGGGACAACTGGCGAGGCTGATTCCGGCGTGAGACTTCCCGACTTCGCGATCATCGGCGCGATGAAGTGCGGCACGAGTACGCTGCACGAGCAGCTCGCGCTGCGCTCGGGCTTCTTCATGAGTCGCCCGAAGGAGCCGAACTTCTTCAGCGACGAGTCGGAGTTCGCGCGCGGCGCGGAGTGGTACGCGAGTCTGTTCGCTGAAGCGTCGGACCGGCAGCTCTGCGGTGAGTCGAGTACGCACTACACGAAGCTACCGACCCACCCGCACGCCGCCGAGCGACTGCACGCGCTGCTTCCCAAGGCGCGCCTGGTCTACGTGATGCGCGATCCGCTGGAGCGCGTGGTGTCGCAGTATCTGCACGAGTGGAGCACCCGCGAGGTCGAGGGCCCGCTCGAAGCGGCTCTCGAGCGCCACGAGCGCTTCGTCGCCTACAGCTGCTACGCCCGCCAGCTCGATCCGTATCTCGAGCGCTTCGGCGCCGGCTCGATCTTGCCTGTCTTCTTCGAGCGGATGGTCGCATTTCCCGACGACGAGCTCGCGCGCGTCTGCCGCTTCCTCGGCGATCGCAGCGGCGAGCCAGTGACTTGGCGAAGCGAGCGCGCGAGGCAGAATGTCTCGAGCGAGCGCATGCGCGCGAGCCCGCTGCGCGACGCGCTCCTGCGTGTGGCGCCGCTCCGCTGGCTCAAGAATCAACTTCCCCCATCCGCCCGCGAGCGCATCAAGCAGCTGTGGCGCTACGAGGGGCGGCCTGGGCTCTCCGCCGCCGCGCGCGCGCGCATCGAGGCGACGATCGATGCCGACCTGGCGCGGCTCGGCGCGTGGCTCGGAACGACGCTCACGTGCGGCGGCTGGAGGCAGCAAGTGCTCGACCACCCGTTGGAGTGGCAGCGCGGTTCTTGAGGCGTGGCGAGCCTTCGCGCGCTTCAACTTCGCAGCCGGCAACTGCGTCCTGCCTGGAACAGAACCTGCACCCCGAGGTGACTCTCCGGGCGGGTGCCCTGGGGGTATGATGCCCGCGCCGGGGTCACTTTCGGACGCTGGCGCTGACAAGCTGGCGGGCCAAATGCGCGATCCAGGGTGCTCCGATCTTCATCCGAACCTCTCGGAACGCTGCTCCTCCGCGCTGGCGCTCTGCGCCGTCGTCGTATTCGGACTGGCGCCCATGGGCGGCGCGGGTGTTTTGGCGCCCTTCCAGGAGTCGGCCGTCATCACCGGCCTCACCAATCCGACCGCGGTTCGCTTCGCGCCCGACGGCAGGATCTTCGTCGCCGAGCAGAGCGGTCTGCTGAAGGTCTTCAACGGCCTCGGTGACAACACGGCCGACATTGCCGTCGACCTGCGCGCGAAGGTGATGAACAACTGGGACCGCGGCTTCCTGGGGCTCGCGATCGATCCGCAGTTCCCGGCGGCCGGCCACGACTACGTATACGTGCTCTACACCGTCGACGCTCCGCCCGGGCAGAACCCGCCGGTCTGGAACGACGGCTGCTCCGACCAGACCACGAACGGCTGCGTGACTCGCGGCCGCCTCTCGCGCGTGCGCATCGCGGCCAACAACACGCAGATCGGATCGGAGGAGGTCCTCGTCGACGACCGCTGGTGCTTCCAGTTCGCTTCGCACTCGATCGGCGACCTGCACTTCGGGCCCGAGGGCGCGCTCTACGTGACCGGCGGCGAGGGCGCGAGCTTCACCTTCATCGACTACGGTCAAGCTGGAAATCCCTGCGGCGACCCGGCCAATCAAGGCGGCTCCCTGCGCGCGCAGGACATCCTGACCTCGGGCGATGCCCAGACCTGGGACGGCGCGCTCTTGCGGCTCGACGTCAGCGGAGCCTCCGCGGTGCCGTGGCCGACCAACTCGCGGGTCGGCGTCGGTGCCCCCGATGACGACGCGGTCATCGCGCACGGCTTCCGCAACCCGTTCCGGTTCACGATCAATCCCGGGCCCGGAGCGCAAACAGGCGAGGTCTGGGTGGGCGACGTCGGACAGGACGCTTGGGAAGAGATCGACCGCCTCACGTCTCCGAGCGGCCCTCTCTTGAACTTCGGCTGGCCCTGCTACGAGGGCAGCTCGGGAGCGAGTACGCGTCAGCCGGGCTTCGACGCCGTGGACCTTCCCGTCTGCGAGGGCCTCTACGCAGGGACGATCGCGAGCGCGATCACCCCTTCGGTCTACGCGTATCAGCACGGTTCGGCCGTCATTCCGGGTGAGCAGTGCGCGACCGGGGCCGGGTCGATCAGCGGGCTCACCTTCTACGCCGGGGGCGGCTATCCGGCCGAGTACCAGAACGCGCTGTTCTTCGAGGACTACACGCGCCGTTGCCTCTGGGCGATGCTGCCCGATACCCCGGGCGGGGTGCCCAACCCGAACAACCGGCGCGCGATCGTCTGGAACTCACCGAGCGGCTCCGTCGACCTGGAAGTCGGGCCGGGCGGCGATCTCTACTACGCCGAGTACTCGTCCGGGCAGATCACCCGGCTGCGCTACTTCCCGGGGAACGCTCCGCCCACTGCGGCGCTCCAGGCAACGCCGTCGAGCGGGCCCGCGCCGCTGTCGGTCGCCTTCGACGCGTCGGGATCGGCCGATGCCGATCCCGGTGACACGCTGACCTACGCCTGGGACCTGGACGGCGACGGCCTGTTCGACGACCCGCCGGACGCCGATCGGCGCTTCGCGCACTTCACGTACACCCA
>DATFUE010000636.1:0-10071 GCA_035261165.1 Myxococcota bacterium | reverse complement strand
CTGCCGCGCTTCCTCTCGCCGCGGAGCGGGCGCGTGCTCGTCGACGGGCACGACGTCGCCGGAGTCACGCGCGCCTCGCTGCGCGCGCAGATCGCGTTCGTGTTTCAAGAGAACGCGCTGTTCGCTGGCACGCTGGAGGAGAATCTGCGCCTGGCGCGGCGCGGCGCGACGGAGCTCGAGCTGCGCCGCGCGGCGCAGATCGCCGGGGTCGACGAGTTCGTGCGCGACCTGCCCGACGGCTGGGACACCCTGCTCGGGCGCGGCGGCGCGGGCCTCTCGGTCGGGCAGAAGCAGCGCCTCGCGATCGCGCGCGCGCTCCTGCGCGATGCGCCAATCCTGATTCTGGACGAGCCCACGTCCGCGCTCGATCCCGACACCGAACAGCGTCTCCTCGCCGCGCTGCGCGAAGCCGCGCGCGGGCGGATCGTGCTGCTCGTCTCGCACAGGCTCTCGAGCGTGCGCGAAGCGGACCAGATCCTCTTCCTGCGCGACGGCCGGATCGAGGAGCGCGGCACGCACGCCGAGCTCGTCGCCATTCCGAACGGCGCGTACCGCCGCTTCGTCGAGTTGCAGGCAGCTTCGTAGCGGCGCCCGGCGCGTGGACGGCCACGCGCCACCCGCCCTTCGCTCGCATTCGGCTCGCTGCGCGCGGCGCTTCGCGCCGCTTGCGGGCACCTCAGCTCTTGGCGTAGTGCGAGCGGCGCTTCACCGCGAGCTCGCGCTCGAGCTCGAAGATCGGCACGCGCTTCTCGTCTCCGCCGCTGCGCTCGAACTTGTGGCCCCGCAGAGTGACTTCGAGCCGGCCGAGGTCGGGCCGCCCCGGAAAGTCGTGCAGGGCGCGGATCTCCGTCGAGGCGAAGACCGTGTCGCCCGAGAAGATCGGCGCGGTGTGGCGCCCCGTGCGGTAGATGAGGTCGCCGAGGCTGTTGTCCGAGATGTCGGGGCTCGACAGGCCGAGACACAGGGCGAACGGGATGCCGCCGTAGACCACGAGCTTCCCGCCGAGATAGCGGCTCGGGTCGCGGTCGATCATGGTCTGGTTGCAGTGAACCTGGCTGGTGTTGTCGAGCATGCCGGTCAGGAAGATGTGCTCGTCGGTCATCACGCGGCCGCGCGAGTGCTCGATCGTGTCACCTGGGGTGAAGTCCTCGAAGTAGGTGTCGGCGTTCGAGAGGTGCGCGAGCTCCGCGTAGCCCGCGTTCGGATCGTACGCCGGTAGCTCGAGTGACACGTCGACGGGCGCGGGCAGGACCTCGCCTTCGTCGAGCGGAGCCTCGGCCTCGTGCCGGAACACCTGCACCTTGCGCTGATACGCGAGCACGATCTGGCCCGTCTGCTTGCGCGCGATGCTCTGCACGTGCACGACGCCGAGCTCGGGCCGGCTTGCCGAGCTCTTCACCCCGAGCACCGTGGTCTCGGTCTCGATCGTGTCGCCGACGTACACCGTCGCGCCGAAGCGCATGTCGATGTACTCGAGGTTCGCGCGCGCGTTCTCGGAGATGTCCTCGACGGTCTGGCTGAACGCCACCGCCATCACCAGCCCGGGCGGGATCGGCAGCGCCTCGTAGCCGTAGCGCTGCGCGTAGCGCAGGTTGCGGTGCAGCGGGTTCGCGGTGAACGAGAAGTCGGTGAAGTGCGCGGTGAGTCCCTCGGTAACCGTGCGGCCGCCCTTGTGGCGGAAGAGCTGGCCGAGGCGGAAGTCCTCGAGGAAGTTGCCGGTCTTCTTGCGGATCAGGGCCAAGGGGATCTCCTCGGGGGCGGCAGTCTACACGGCGTTTGCTTTGGCGACCAAGTGACGCCGCAGCGCGCCCGCCAGGAACACCGAGCCGGACACGGCGAGGCGGTCGCCTCTCCGCAGCAGCGCGCGCGCGCGCTCGAGCGCGAGCAGCGGCTCGGACTCGGCCACGACTTCGCCGATGCCCGCCGCCCAGGCGAGCGCGGCGAGCTCGTCCGCGCCGATCGAGCGGGTCGCCTCGGCGCCGGTGGCGACACAGACCCGTGTCACCGGCGCGAGCTCGGCGACGATGCCGGCCGCGTCCTTGTCGCGCGAGATCGACAGCACGAACACCCAGCGCGCGGCGGGCCAGAGATGGAGGAGCGTCTCGCGCAGCGCGCGCGCCGAGTCGGGCGTGTGCGCGTCGTCGAGGATCGCGTCTCCGATGCGCTCGACGCGCGCGGGCAGGCGCAGGGAGCCGAGTGAGTCGAGCTCGCGGCGCGCGAGCTCGCGGCCCAGGAAGGTCTCGCTGGCGCGCACCGCGAGCGCGAGGTTCGTCGCCTGGTGCGCACCGAGCACCGGGCTCGCCAGCGCGCGCCCGTCCTCGAGGCGGAAGCGCAGGCCGCCGGCGTCGGCGCGCACGTCGAGCGCGCGCACCTCCTCGAGCGGCGCGTCTACGGCGATCGCCTGCGCCGCGAGCGCACCCCAGGCGTCGGGCGCGAGCGGGCCGTGCAGCGCCGGCACCTTCGCGCGGAAGATCCCGGCTTTCTCGCGGCCGATCGCCTCGAGCGTGTCGCCTAGCTTGTCGGTGTGCTCGAGCTGGATCGCGGTCACCACGGTGACGCGCGCGTCCACCGCGTTGGTCGAATCGAGCCGGCCGCCGAGGCCGACCTCGATCGCGCCGACGTCGACCCCCGAGTCGCGGAACAGCCGCAGCGCGAGCGCGACGGTGACGTCGAAGAAGCTCGGACACCGTTCGGTGTCGCCGCGCAGGCGCTCGATCGCGGGCTGCATGCCGCGCAGCGCGGCGACCAGCTCGGCCTCGTTCACGAGCTCGCCGTCGATGCGGAAGCGCTCGCGCCAGCTCTCGAGGTGCGGCTTGGTGAACGTGCCGACGCGGCGCCCGGCGGCGCGCAGCAGCTGCTCGGCCGCGAGCGTCGTCGTGCCCTTGCCCTTCGAGCCGGCGACGAGCACGCACGGGAGATCGAGCTCGGGGTGACCGACCTCCGCGAGCAGCGCGCGAATCGGCCCGAGGCCGAGCCGCTCGTAGTCGTACTGCGTCTTCTTCTCGCGGTTTATGAGTCCGTCGAGATAGCGCTCGGCATCGTTCAGCGTTTCGAGGTTCATGTCTGCTAGCCTGAGTCTCGTGATGGCGCGCTCCGGGACGAGCCTCCGCTGGTGGGTCGACGGGGAGCGCACGCCGCGACTCGACGCGCTCCTGGCCGAGCCCGA
The DNA here is from genome assembly GCA_035261165.1 of Myxococcota bacterium. Taxonomy (GTDB): domain Bacteria; phylum Myxococcota_A; class UBA9160; order SZUA-336; family SZUA-336; genus VGRW01. Next base: position 6,905 of record DATFUE010000636.1, on the reverse strand, counting down.
GCGCGTGCTGGAGGGCCCGGGCAGTTTGGCCCGCGAGGCCGCCGGCCGCAAACGCTTCTTCCGCGTGGACGGTGGCGGCGAGCCGGCGCTGTACGTGAAGGTGTTCACTCTGCCGCCGGGCGCCGCGCGCTGGCGCTACTTCCTGCGCCCGTCGAAGGCGCGGCGCGAGCGCGCCGTGGCGAGCCGCATCGAGCGCCTGGGCGTGGCCGTCGTGCGCCCGGTCGCGGTCGGCGAAGAGCGCCGGCTCGGCGTGCTGGCGCGCAGCTTCGCAGTGAGTCGCGACGTCGGCGCCCGCGATCTGCGCGCGCTGCTCGAGACCATGCGCGGCGGCGGCAGCGAGCGCCGCGCGCTGCTCGAGCGCTTCGCGGTCTTCGCGCGCAAGCTCCACGACACCGGCGTGGATCAGGACGACTTCTCGCCGAACAACTTCCTCGTGCGCGCCGACGGCGCTTTCCTGCTGATCGACTTCGAGCGCGCGCGCGTGCGGCGCGGACCGCTCGGCGCGCGCGCGTGGACGCAGCTCGCGAAGCTGCACCGCCGCGACTTGGGGATCTCGCGCAGCGACAGACTGCGCTTCCTGGGCGCTTATCTCGGCTCGCAGGGCCGCGCGGGCCGGGCCCAGCGCCGCGACGCTTGGCGCAAGATCTGGCCCGAGTTCCAGCGCATCCGGCGCCGCGACGCGCGACGCGCGGCGGCGAGCGCGCTCCAGGAGGGGCGGAACATCGCGCGCGAGGGCGCGGCGCTGGTCGTGCGTGCGCGCGCCGGCGCGAAGACCCTGCGGCTCGAGCTCGCCGGCGACGACGCACGTCTGTGTTGGGTGCGCGCGCACCAGCTCGAGCGCCTCGGTCTACCCGCGCTGCGCCCCGCGCGCCTCGACGGAAATCGCGTGGATCTGGTCGATCCCGGAACCGCGCTGCCGCGTGCCCCAGCGGATCAGGTGATCGCCCGCTCGCTCGCCGCGCTCGCGCCGTACGGCCGCTTCCGCGCGCCGCCCCAGTGGCGCTTCACCACTCACGGCGCGGTCCTCTCGAATCCCCATGCCTTCGAGTTCGAGTCTTGAGGGTCCCGGCGCGTCGAAGCCGCGCCACCATCTACGCTCGCCTGCGGCTCGCTGCGCGCGCTTCGCTCGCGGGGACGACGATCCCTACAGAAACAGGTAGCCGTTGTGCTTGCAGGTCTTGCAGATCGTGTCTTGGGTGGGCGACTCACCGACGATCTCGCGACGCGCTTCGGTGTACATCTCGCCGTTCCAGATCTCGCCGAAGTCGCGCTCGTGGATCGAGCCGTAGTGGTGCTTCTCGCTGTAGACGCTGCAGCACGCCAGCACCTTGCCGTCCCAGTTGATCGCGGTGTCCTTCCACGGCAGCGTGCACATCACCTCGCGCTGCGCGGTCTTCTGCTCGCGATCGAACGCGAGGAACTCCGTGCTCTCGGGCAGCCAGTGACCGTCGCGCTCGAGCGCCTGCTCGGCGGTCTCGAAGATCTCGCGGCCCATGTCGGTGCGCGCTTTGTTCAGCTGCAGCTCGACGCCGAGCTCTGCGGCGAGCTTCCGAGCGATCGGCACCTCGTGCTCATTGTGCCGGAACACGTGAAACAGCCAGATGACGCGCGTGAAGTACGCGCCCAGCTCGGCCTTCTTCGCGACCAGCATGCGGATGTTGTCCATCACGACTTTGAAGTCGCCGCCGCGCCGGTAGATCGCGTAGCTCTCCGGGGTCGCCCCGTCCGCGGAGATGTAGAGCTTCTTCACCTTCGCGCGCAGCAGGCCCTCGGCGAGCTCGGGGGTCAGGTCGTTCAGGTGGGACGAGATCTTCACCGAGACGCGACGCGCGTACGCGAGCTCGCACATCTTCACGAGGTGCTTGTTCAACAGGGGCTCGCCCCAGTTGTAGAGCCGCAGCGTGATCAGGTCCTTGCCGAGCTGGTCGAGGATCTTCTCGAACGTGTCGTAGGGCAGCATGCCCTTCTGCGCGGAGCGGTCCCCCTGCCCGGTCGGGCACAGCGGGCAGCGCAGGTTGCAGACGTTCCCCGACTCGACGGTGATCTTCGTCGGGCGATACGGCAGCCGCACCCAGCCGAGCCGCGGCGCGATCTGCTCCATCGCGAGGTTGTAGAGCTTGCGCGGCGAGATGAAGCGCAGCTCCTCGCGCGCGATCCGACCCCGCGTCCACAAATCCGGCAGAGCCACCCCCCCGGCCGTGCTACTGCACCATGTACCGCTTCCAGGCGCGGTACTTGCTGACGGCCTCGTCGTTGCTCTCGACGGCGGGGTAGAAGTAGCGGACCGCGTGGCCACACGTCTTGCAGATCTTGTAACAGAACTTGAAGCCGTCGATCTCGCGGGTGTTGCCCACGAGCTCGCGGTTGTCGTCCGTGCAGCACTCCTTCGGCATCGGCGGGGACAGGATGCGACGCGGGTAGTCGTTGTACGGCTTCTCGCTGGTCGAGTAGCGGATGATGCTGCGCAGGTTGCGGTGCGGCTTCTGATCCGCGGGCCTGAGATTGCTTCCGATTCTCTTCACGTGGCTACGTCCTCACACCTGCCGACGCACGAAGGTCGTCGAGCAGGACGGTGAAATCGCGGTACTTGGTCTCGCACGGCGCGCCATCGGCGAACCAATACGAGTGCTGCGCCGCCCCCAGCATCAACACGGACGAGGAGCGAGTTCCGTACTCGCTCGTATGGACGCAGGGATTTTCCAACGGATTCGAGCCTGCCGGATGCGCTCCGAGCAACCGGAAGAGTCTCGAGGCGAGCTCCTCGGGAGTAACCCCGAGATCGAGATCCGCAAGCATTCCCTTGATTCTGCGCACCTTTGTCGAGCTGGGATCCTCGGGATCGCGGTTGCAGATCACGTGCATCCCGGGCCCCAGCGCCGAGCGCCTCTGCTGCCCGTCTTCGCCGCGCCGGGTGAGCCAGGTCTCGCGGCCGTCGGTCGCCAGCAAGTTGAACGGCGCGTAGCGCTCGTCGCGCTGCCGATCGACCTCTTCCGCGGCGCCCGCCGCGGAGTCGGCCCGCAGCGCATCGAGCACGAGCAGGCCGCGGGAGCGGACCCCCGTCGGCTTCACGGCGACGGGGCGATTCGTCAGACCCACGAACACCCCTTTCGAGTTCACGCCCATCCAAGTTCCCCCAGCGTCCAGATCCTGCGGCGCGACGAACCCCGGGCGCTCCGCGGTCGCGGCGAAGTACAGTGGTGGTGCAGCCGGCCGGGTGAGGAATTCGTCTCGATTGGCCGCTGCAATCACGGGAATCTGAGGCACGACGCGGTCCAACAGGATCAGCGTGCACATGGCTCCACGTGTTCAGGTCCGGCTCGGCGCGCCTGTCCCCGATCGGCAGGCGATACGGTTCGGGACCGGTGCGGTTCAGGCGCGCGCCGACGCGACTCTGAACCCCGATTCCACGGAACAGCCGTGGCGAATCGGCCGGCAGCTTATCACGATGGGCCATTCGCCTCAAGGACGAAGCGCACTCGGGCTGTTTCAGCCCTGGTTGCCTCCCGAGACGATCCGCAGGTTCGGACCGGCCGCGCGCGGCTCGCGCTCCGCTGGGGCCACGACGCGCGGACCCGTGGCCGGCGCGCGGAAATCGATTCCGTAGCGCGCGAAGATCGGCTGCAGCACGTCCGCGGAATCGAGCAGCGTCTTGCGCACCGACTCGAGCCCATGCTGCACCGCGTCTGAGCGGCGCCAGAACACGAGCGGGTTCAGGTCGAAAAACTTCTCGTCCGTCTCGCGCGCCTCGATCACGACGATGTCGCCGCGGAAGTGCTCGTCGTACATGTAGGCGCGCAGGCCCATGGCGAGGCGCGTGTGCAGCAAAGTGCGGAGCACCTGGTTCAGCACCGTCTGGAGCCCGCGGTCGGAGAGGTAGCGGCTGCCGACCCTCCCCGGTCGGTGCGGGTCGTTCAGATACGGGCGGAACGGGTTGTAACAGATGATCAGATCCGCACCCTGCTCCACCGCCACGTCGATGTTCGCGGTGCGGCGTATCCCGCCGTCGACGTAGTCGACGCCGTTGATGCGCGCCGGGCGGAAGAAGCCGGGCAGCGCGCTCGAGGCCTGCACCGCTTCCGAAATCGTCAGCCCGTGGTCGTTCTCGGGCCCGAAGAGCACGCGCTCGGCCGTGTCGAGGTTCGTCGCGGTGATGTAGAGCTTGCGGCCCGTTTCGCGATAGAAGTCCGAGAAATAGTTGGGCACGCCCAGCTTTGCCATGTTCGTGGCGAGCCAGCGCTCGAGTGGCGCGTTGTCGAAGATGCCTGACGGCAGCAGAGCCCCGAGCGGCGGGAACTCGCGCTTCGGCGAGACCTCCGCGTAGAACTCCATCAGGAACGACTCGAGGTGCGTGTAGCTCGGCGCGTCGATCAAACGCCGGAGCGACGGGCCGAGCTTCGCGGGGAGCTCGGGAAGCACGGAGAGCAGGTCCAGCAAGAGACCCGGCACGTAGGCCGCGAGTCGCGCGCTGAACACCGCACCGCGCCCGATCACCTCGCCGATGTTCGGGTTGTAGAAGTCGATCGGGCGCAGCTGGTCGAGCCGCTCCGAGGTGCCCTCGAGCGCCTCGATCATCTCGTCGGGCGTGATGCCCGCGGCGAGCGACGTCGCCAGGAACGCGCCGGCCGAGAGCCCGATATACGAATCGAAGTCGGTGACCTTCCGGCCGACGAGGAACTCGTCGAGGGCCTTGAGTCCCCCGACCTTGAATGCTCCTCCGGTGACGGCGCCACCCGCGAGCACGAGCGCAATCTTCGGATTCTTCGGCGGCCTCGTACCCGAGCTGCGCTGAATCAGCGTGAGGCCCACGCTTCCCCCATAGTAGGATGGCAATCGGCCTCGAAAATCGCGGACCTGAGCCGACCCGCTCCGGGCATCGACGGCTTTTCGCGGCCGCACTCACCCATAAAACGCGATCGAGCTTACGCAGCGCGTCACAGAAGTCAACCGAATGCCACGCAATCTTAGAGAACGGGCCGCCCCGGCAAGTCAGTCTGACGCAGCTCCGCGCGCGAACCGCCTACTCAAGCGAGCGTTTCTCGGTGCCGATCTGGGCCGTGGGGAAAAATCCGATCGGCCGATGTAGAGTTGCGAGAGAGGCCGCGAAACATGCGCAAGCCGTGCACTGAAGCACCGAAGCTCCTGCTCGTCGGGCTGCTTTGCGCGAGCCTCGCGTGCGCGGGCGCCTCGGGACCGAAGCCGGTTCCGGGTGCCGCGCAGCCGGAGAGCGGCAGCGCCGCCAACGCTCCGCCACCGCCGGAGAATCCCGCGCCGTCCCAGGCGCCTGGCGCGCCGAGTGACTCGAGCGCGGCGCCGGCCCCCGGTGACGCGAAGACCGCCAGCGCCGATCCCGGCACGGAGTCCAGCGCCCAACCGACGCCGGCCGACGAGCCCAAGAAGAAAAAGAAGCCGGCGACGCAGGCGCAGCGGCAGCGGCAGAACAACATCGCGCGCCGCGCCCAGGCGGCCCTCGAGAGCATGATCATCGGCACGGTGATCGGCGCCCAGCTGGGCGGGCCCATCGGGGCGGCCGCCGGCGCGGGCGCGTTCGGTCTGTACGGCCTGATCACCGGCGACGTCCCGTTCGACTCCGGTCGGCGCAGTCAGCCGCAGGGGCGAGAGCCGCGCAGCTCCGACGACCAGATGGAGAACGAGGTCGACGAGGAGCTGAAGAAGCAGCAGGACCTCGAGGCCGAGATCGAGGCCGAGCTGAAGCATCAGGAAGAGCTGCTCGCGGCGATCAACAAGCAGGAAGAGGTCAACAAGTCACTGCAGCAGGAGGCGAAGGACTGCGCGGGCGGCTCTGCCCCGACGGATCCGACTGCGGCGCCGAAGCGCCCCTGCCAGCGCGAGATTCCCGACTCGATCTTCGAGACGAAGAAGGTGAAGAACGGCAAGCAGGAAGTGCTCGTGAAGACGCTCGACGCCGACCGCGACGGCCGTCCCGAGATCAAGATCACGATCGACCCGAAGAGCGGCCAGGTGCTGACCCGCGAAGAAGACACCGACTTCGACGGCACGCTCGACTCCGTGAACACGTATCTGCCCGACGGCCGGCTGGCCTCGCGCGCGGAAGACACAAACCAGGACGGCAAGCCGGACCGCTGGCTCACCTACGACGGTGGCGACACGGCGGTGCGGGTGGAGGTCGACCGCAACTTCGACGGCAGGCGCGACGGGTCCCTGCAGTACCAGGCGGGGATGCTCCTCTACGAGGAGTACGACAACAACGGCGACGGCAAGGTCGACCGGCGCATCGAGTACGTCGCCGGCAAGCGCAGCGTCGAGATCGAGGACACGACACTGGACGGTGTCATGGACGCGCGCACCTACTTCGACGCCCGGGGCCTGCCGACGCGCATCGAGAAGGACAAGAACCAGGACGGCAAGACCGACGTCTGGGAGTATTTCGAGGGCACGGACGCGACCAAGGTCGTGCTGGTCAAGCGCGAGGAAGACACGAACGGCGACGGCGTGGTCGACGTCACCTCGTACTACGAGAAGGGCAAGCTGGTCCGCAAGGAAGTCGCGGATCCCAGTCTCGTGAACTGACTCGAGTCAGTCCTTCGGCGCGGTGCCGGGCGGCTTGGGCGCGGCCTGCGGCGCCGGCTGGCTTCCCGGTTTGTCGACGCCGATCTCGAGCGTGCGCTCGCGCTCTTGCCTGCGGAACGCCTCCTGCTTGTCGCGCTCCAGGCGCAGCTGAATCTCCTTGGTGCGCGCCCGGATCCGATCGCGCTCGGCGGCCAGCTCGAGCCCGGTCATGCCCTGCTGCGCAAACTGCAGGTCGAACTCCATCGAGCCGCGCGTGCCGTCGCTGGCGAGCGCGGACACGCGGATCCGATTCATGCCCGGCCGCACCGGCACGAAGCCGGTGAACGAGCCGTCGGGCGCGAGCAGGATGTCGTTCG
>DATFUE010000635.1:0-2152 GCA_035261165.1 Myxococcota bacterium | reverse complement strand
TCGAGCTCGATCGCCGCATCGTAGCGAAGGTCGGCCACGAGCAGCGCGACCATCTCGCCGAAAGCGCGGACCGGGCCGCTCGAGAGCTTGCTCGCCAGCGCAATCGGCCCCGCGATGATCTCGGCAAAGCGCGCGTGATCCGGGCGGCCATCCACCATGAGCTTCTCGAGCGTGGTCACGGCGTCGAGCTCGACGTAGCGGCCCTCGGTGCGCGCGCGCAGCAAATCGAACTGTCGCTCGGTGAGGCGCTCCGCGAGTCGGGCAAGATGCGCCTCGGTCGCAATCACGATCACCGGGTCACCGGCGCCCAGACCGCCGCCCGCGAAGCGGACCAGCGTGTCGAGCAGGAACCGCTCGTCCTCGTACATCTGCACCGCGTGACCTCGGGCGGCACGGTGAGCGTCGAGCTGCGCGGTCATCGGGCTCAGGTTCGCCCCGGGTCTCCGACGTGTCAAATGCCCGACGAGCCTGCGAAAAAGGCGCATCCTGGCGCCGTGGAAGCGGAGCTCGACCTCGCGCTGATTCGCGCCGCGCGCCTGCGCATCGCGCCGTACGTCCTGCGCACGCCGGTGCTGCGCTGCGCGCCCCGCGCCGGGCTCGAGCTGTTTCTCAAGGCCGAGTCACTCCAGGCGACGGGCGCGTTCAAGCTGCGCGGCGCGTTCAGCTTGATGACGACGCTGCCGCGGACCTGTCGCGGCGTGGTCGCGCACTCCTCGGGCAATCATGCGCAGGCCGTGGCGCGGGCGGCGCGCGTGCTCGGCTTGCGCGCGGTGGTCGTCATGCCGGACGACGCCCCGGCGCTGAAGCGCGCGCGCACGGCGGCAGACGGCGCCGAGATCGTGATCGTCGGCGCCGACAGCGACCTGCGCGCTCGGCGCGCGGCGGAGATCGCGGAGAGCGAAGGGCTCGAGCCGGTGCCGCCGTTCGACCACCCGCTCGTCGCGGCGGGTCAGGGCACGAGCGCGCTCGAGCTGCTCGAGGACGTCGAGTCACTCGACGCGTTCTACGCGCCGGTCTCGGGCGGCGGCCTGATGGCCGGCTGTGCCGTCGCCCTGCACGCGCTCGCGCCCGGGCTCGAGCTCGTCGCCGTGGAGCCCCAGGACGCGAACGACACCGCCCTGTCCCTCGCGGCGGGCGAGCGCGTGAAGATCCCGCCGCCGCGCACCATCGCCGACGGCCTGCGCGTCCGCACGCCGGGTGAGTCGACCTGGCCGGTGCTGCGGCGCCACGTGTCGCGCGCGGCGCTCGTCTCGGACGACGAGATGCTCGACGCGATGGCCTTCGCGCTGCGCCAGCTGCGCCTGGTGCTCGAGCCCTCGGGCGCGGCCGCGCTCGCCGCCGCGCTGCGCGAGGGCCGCGGGCGCTGCGGCGTGCTGCTGTCCGGCGGCAACGCCGATCCCGGGCTGCTCGCACAAGCGCTGCGGCGCTCGGAGTAAGATGTCCGCCGGAGGCCCGATGAAGCTCTACAACGACAGCGATCCCGCGCCCAACCCGCGAAGGGTGCGCATCTTCATGCTCGAGAAGGGGATCGACGTCCCGCTGGTGCACGTGCCGCTCGCGGAGGGCAAGCACAAGACTCCGGAGTTTCTGGCGAAGAACTCACTCGGCCAGCTGCCGGTACTCGAGCTCGACGACGGCTCGATGCTGTCCGAGAGTGTCTCGATCTGCCGCTATCTCGAGGCGCTTCACCCCGAGCCGCCGCTCTTCGGGCGGGGCCCCGCCGAGAGCGCGCGCGTCGACATGTGGATCCGGCGCATCGAGCTGCGCGTGATGCTGCCCGCGGGAATGGTCTGGGTGCACTGCCATCCGTTCACAGCGGCGTACGCCGCGGCGCAGGGACGCCCGCGGTTCAAGGACTTCGGCGAATCGAACCTGAAGGTGTTCGCGGGCGCGTGTCGCTGGCTCGACGGCGAGATCGCGGGCCGCGCGTTCGTCGCCGGCGACCGCTACTCGATGCCCGACATCATCCTGCAGACGACGCTCGACTTCGGCGGCGCGATCGGAATCGATGTGCCCGAGGAGTGCAAGAACCTGAAGGATTGGTACGCGCGTGTGTCCGCCCGGCCGAGCGCGGTGCTGGATCTCTCGAAGTTCCCGGTCCAACTCGCGCGCAAAGGCCTGGGTCGCTAGGCGAGGGGAGCGTTGATCAATC
>DATFUE010000634.1:0-5339 GCA_035261165.1 Myxococcota bacterium | reverse complement strand
CCGTCGCCGGCGTCGACGTCTTCCACCCGCCCGGAGCGTTCGGCCAGAGTCACCCCGAGCTGTTCGAGTCACTCGCCGCGAGCGCGCGCCGAGCGCTGCCGGACGGCGCCCGCGCGCTCGAGCTCTACGCCGGCAGCGGCGCGATCGGCCTTGGCGTCCTCGCGCGCGCGGAGTCGCTCGCGCTGAACGAGCTGTCGCCCCACGGAGTCCGCGGCCTGGAGCTCGGGATCGCCGCGCGCCCGGGGCCGGAGCGCGCCCGGGCCGAGCTCGTTCCGGGCGACGCCGCCGCGCAGCTCGAGCGCATCGCGCGCGCCGACGCGGTGATCGTAGACCCGCCGCGCCGCGGGCTCGACCGCGCCGTGCTCGAGGCGCTCGTCGCGACCCCGCCCGAGACGCTGGTCTACGTGAGCTGCGGCCTCGAGTCACTCCTGCGCGACAGCGCGCGCCTGCTCGACTCGGGTCGCTGGTCACTCGCGGCGCTCGACGCCTGGGCGCTCTTCCCCTTCACCGCGCACGTCGAAACACTGGCCGTGTTCAAGGGAAGCCGAGTAGCGTGAACTCTCCCGCCTGACCCGCGATCTTGAACTTGACCTTCTGCTGTGTGACGCCATAGAGGTCCCGGCGCCGGTCTAGCGTCAGTCCGTCCTTGCTGAGTGGAGTACGCGACGCGAACCTCAGCTTCGTCCGGTCGCGCATTGCCACGAACGTCTCGGATGCTCCGTTCGCGAGCGTTGCGCTCGCTTCTCCAGTCACCGCGCCGGCGCCGTCCGTCGCGAGGTCGAGCCGGAGAGTCCACCTGCCGCCGCCGGCCCCGAGATGAACCTCGATCCGGGCGGCGAAGCAGTCGTGGAATGCCAGCGTGTCGAAGCAGAACCTCACGCGACCCCGGCACGCGAAGTCCGGTTGATGGGGAAGCGGGTTGCGACAAGCGAGCTTCCCCCGCGCCGTCGAGTGCATCACGACGGCGCCGGTGGGTTCGCGGAGCGTGGCGAGGCCCTCCGCCGCGATCTCGACCTTCGGCGTCGGCTTGGAGGTCGTGCCCGCGGAAGCACCTGCGACGGTCATGGGAAGATCCGCATCCAGGGAGTCCGGCAGGTGGATTCGAATCTCGCCGGCCGCGGACACGTGCCCGAGGCTGTCGGTGGCGGCACCCGTCGTGAGCGCACAGAGCCCCTCGTTGTCGCCGGAGTCGCAGAACTCGGCGTCTCCCTCCGGGTACCAGATCTCGTTTGCGTCGCCGATCTCGAGGGCGTACGTGCTGGTCGGCGGCGCTGCCTGCGCCGCGACTGCGACACACAACGCCAGGGAAAGCGACGCGGCCGGGGGCGCTCTCCGCATGGCGGCATTCTCGAAGGCGAGTCTCTGGGAGTCAAACACTCTCTCGCGGGGCTATACTCGCGCGGACCGCCTACCTGGAGGAAGTCATGCGCCGCAGCGCCGCGACTCTCGTACTCCCCGCCTTGTTCGCTCTTGCGACGCTCGTCGCCTGCGGCAGGAGCTCCCAGCCCGCCCCGCGAACCCCGGATCCGAGCTCGCAGCGCGAGCTCTCGACGGGGTCGGTCGTCGGCTTCGCTTCGCGCGAGGGGGCGCAGGCGTGGCTCGGGATCCCGTTCGCGAAGCCCCCGGTGGGGGAGCTGCGCTGGCGCGCCCCGCAGCCGGCGGAGCCCTGGACCGGGACGCGGGAGGCGCTGCGCGCCGGCTCCGCGTGTACACAGAAAGCCGGCCAGCTCGGCGACGCGCCCGACGCGAAGGCGGGCACGGTGACCGGCAGCGAGGACTGTCTGTATCTCAACGTGTACGCGCCGCACGCGACCGCGCAGGAAGCCGCGTCACGGCATCTGCCGGTCATGGTCTGGATCCACGGCGGCGGGAACAGCGTGGGTCACGCGGCCGGCTACGACCCGAGCACGCTCGTGGGCAGGCGCAACGTCGTCGTGGTGACCACGAACTACCGGCTCGGGCCCTTCGGCTGGTTCCATCACCCCGCGCTCGCGGCCGGCGCGGCGGGCCCGGAGGACGCCTCCGGAAACTACGGCACGCTCGACTTGATCCGCACGCTCCGCTGGGTGCGCAGCGAGGTCGCGGCGTTCGGCGGCGATCCCGGGAACGTCACGATCTTCGGCGAATCGGCCGGCGGCACCGACGTGTTCAGTCTGCTCCTTTCGCCACTCGCCAAGGGGTTGTTCCAGCGCGCGATCGCGGAGAGCGGGGGACTCACGACGGCGAGCCTGGCCAAGGCCGCGAACCTGAAGGACGCGGCAGAGCCCGGCGACGAGCGCTCCTCGGGCGAAGTGACTCCGCGGATCCTGTTCCCGGGAGTCGCGCGCGCCGAAGCGCTGCAGCGCACGGAGTCAGTCGGCGCCGCGGGGCTCGCGTCGCGCCTGCGCGCCGCATCCCCGGCCCAGGTGTTCGCCGCCTACGACGAGAACGGGCCGGAGAGCTTCGGCGGGATGATGCGCATGCCGACGGTGCTGCGCGACGGTCACGTCCTGCCGATCGAAGACAGCGAGACCCTGCTGGCGGAAGGCCGCTACAACCGGGTCCCGGTCATCGCCGGCACGAATCGCGACGAGATCAAGCTGTTCATGCTCGGCGACCCGAAGGAGGTGCGCTGGTGGTTCGGCTTCCTGCCGCGCATGCGCGATGCGCAGCGCTACGACCTCACCGCGGAGTACGCGACCCTGGGCTGGAAGCTGGGTGCCGTCGACGAGCCCGCCGCGGTCATGCGCGGCGTCCAGGGCCCGAGCGTCTTCGCGTATCGTTTCGATTGGGACGAGGAGCCGTCGTTCCTGGGCAGTGACTTCGCGAAGCTGCTCGGCGCGGCGCACGGGATGGAGATTCCCTTCGTGTTCCAGAGCTTCAACACGAGCTTTTTCGGCCGCATGTTCACCGACGCGAATCGCCCCGGCCGCGAGGAGCTCTCCGACGCGATGTCCTCCTACTGGACCCAGTTCGCATACACCGGCGACCCGGGCCGGGGGCGCGACGGAACCCTGCAGCAATGGCACGCCTGGGACCCCGGCGAAGGCGGCCCGAAGTTCGTCGTCCTCGACACCGCCGCGGGCGGCGGAGTGCGCATGATCGACCAGCCCCTCACCAAGGCCGCGTTGCTCGCGAAGCTGGCCAGTGACTCGCGCATGGACGAAGCGTTCCGCTGCGGGCTCTTCGCGGAGTACGTGAAGCGCGACGTGATCGCCGCGGCCGACCGCGACGCGTCGGGCTGCTCGGCCGCGGGTCTGGCGGACGTCGCCGAGCGCTAGCGACTCGCACCGCTACGGCGCGGGCAGAACGTTCTCCGTGCCCTTCTCGCCCGCGATCACGAACGCGAGCTTGCCGCTCACGATGATCCCCGCGTCGGTGAGCAGATTGGCGAACGCCGCCTTGTTCTTGCTCTCGAGCGTCGTCGACACGAGCTTCAAGGTCGACCGGTCCCGCTTGGCGTTGTACTTCCCGGTGACCGAGAAGCTCTCCACGCTCGCGTTCGTCAAGGTCGCGGTCGCGTCCCCGGTCACGAGCCCATCCGCATCCGTCGCGAGGCTCATCGCGAGGATCCAGGAGCCACCGGCCGCGCCCAGCAGCATGTGCAGCCCGCCGCTGGTGCACGAGTGACGCCCGACTGCCATTGCGCACAGCCTCGCCCGCCCCTTGCACTCGAACTCGCTGGCGTGCGGAAGCGGATCGCGGCAGGTGAACTTGCCGGTCGCGGTCATCTGCACGGTGCCGAGGCCGGTGAAGGTGACCGTGCCGCTGGCGTCGATCTCGACCTTGGGCGTCGGCTTGGCGGTCGAGCCGGAGAGCTTGCCGACGACGGTCATCGGTAGGGAGCCAACGACCGTACCCGGGAAGTCGAGCTGAAGCTCCCCGGTCGAGCTCACGTTCCCCAAGCCGTCCGTGGCGGCACCCGTCGTGACCAGGCAGATGCTGTCGGCGCCCCGCGTGTCACAGAGCATGTCGTCACCCGCCGGGTACCAGATCTCGTTTGCGCCCCCGACCTCGAGTGAATACGCCCCGTCCGGGGGCCCCGCGAACGCCGTCGCCGGGAGAGATAGGAAGAGAAGCGAGGCGATCACGATGTTTCTCATCATCACGCCATTCTCAAGCGTCGCCCGAGCTGAGTCAATGGAAGCCTCCGCAGCATCTCCGCAAACTCGCCCCGAGTCGTCATCTCTCCATCGTAACTCGCCGCGTCACTCGAAGATTTCTCTCGCATCCGCCTTCGCGACGCTGATACTCTGCGCGCATGACGTTCACCACAGACACTCGGCTGATCGTGCTGACTTCCTTCATAACCGCGTGCTCGCTCGCGCCGCGTGTCGACGCGAACTTGCTCGACACTGAGCCACAAACCCGAAACAGCCCGGTCATCGAGACTCCGGAAGCCGTGAAGCTCGAGCCATTCACCGGAAGTGCGGTCTACACCTACAAGTTCGAGGTTCCGCCTGGCACCGGGGGTCTCACCCCGGACGTGCAGCTCTCCTACAGCACCCTGACGCGGGGCACCGAGTACGGGTTTGGCTGGACGCTGAACATGAGTCGTATCGAGCGCTCCACTCGGTTCGGGGCTCCCACGTATTGGGACGAACAGGACGACTTCGAGCTCGACGGCGAGCTGTTGGTCCCCGACCCAAGATCGGGAAGCAATCGATTCCACAAGCAACACGCCGACTTCAGCCGAATCCAGTACTTGCCCGGAAGTTCGCCTGAGCTGAGCTATTGGGAGGTCACTCGAACCGACGGCACGAAGATGCGATACGGTTCGCGCGCGGCGGCACATAGTCGGCTGACGATCCGGCCCAGCCTCACCGGTAAGGTATTTCGCTGGTCACTCGACGAAGTCATCGACGCACGCGGAAACTCGTACATTGTCGACTACGAATGCGAGCCCGGAGGCGGCCCGGGAGGAACCTGTTCCGGCGACATCTCATATGTCTACCCGAAGCGGATCAAGTACTCCTTTCGGCCAGGCGGAGGTGCGACTCCCCCGGCGGCGAACCGACGGCTGATTGTCTTCAATTGGGATGATCGCGGCTACCCACTTACGTCATCTGCGCACGAAGACATCGATCGACCAACGAGCTATCGCTCGGGCTACAAGGTTCAGATCGGCCGTCGTCTCATCGGAGTCGCTGTCGGAATCGACTCGAGTAGCGGTGACGGCGAGATCCAGTCGGGCGAACAGATCCGTCGGTATGTGCTGACGTACGCGCCGAAGACAACCGCGGCCTCACCCAACGAGGCTCCGTTCTCAAAGCTCGTGTCCATCCAGCGGTATGGCTCTAACGACGTGAAGTTTCCGTCCGAGACGAACCCTCGGGCTACGCAGTTCGAGTACTCGGTAC
>DATFUE010000633.1:0-9700 GCA_035261165.1 Myxococcota bacterium | reverse complement strand
TCCGGAGGAAGTCTTGATGCGCCGGACCCGCGTTCTCGTCGTCGAGGCCCCCACGCCGCTGCGCCGCATTCTGTCCGAGATCGTGGCGAAGCGGGCGGACTCACGATCGCCCAGGACGCCGACACCTCGGTGATCTGCGGCATGCCGCGCGCGGCGTGTCTGATCGACGCCGCAGAGCGAGAGCTCCCCTTGCGGCAGATCGGCCCGACGCGCGCCTCGCTGGCGGAGAGAGACGCCGAAGCAAACGTGTGACGCCTCGCGCCGCCGTCCCCGGGTCAAGGGCGCGCTGGCGGTGGCCGATCGAGCAGGCCCTATCGCCCGTGAGGCCCCTGAACCGCGCCAGCGCTCCTTGATAGAATTCCGTGCATGAAACCCGAAGGCTTCTGCGCGCCCGAGTTCGAGCCCGTACGCGAGGCGTTCCTCGCCAACTTCGCCGATGGAGACGAAGTTGGCGCGAGCGTCGCGGTGACCCAGAACGGTGCGCAGGTCGTCGACCTCTGGGCCGGCGATGCCGTGAAGGGTGGCGCGCCGTGGCGCCGCGACACGATCGTGAACGTGTACTCGACCACGAAGACGATGGCCTCGACGTGCTTGCTGATGCTCGCGGATCGCCGCGCGATCGACTTCGACGCGCCGGTCGCGCGCTACTGGCCCGAGTTCGCGCGGAACGGCAAGGAAGGCGTGCTCGTGCGCCACGTGATGAGTCACAGTGCGGGTCTGTCGGGCTTCGATCCCCCGCTCGAGAGCGTCGAGGAGCTGTACGACTGGGACGGCATCGTGCGGCGCCTCGCGGCGCAGAAGCCGTGGTGGACGCCGGGCGACGGTTCCGGGTATCACGCGCTCACTCAGGGTTACCTGCAGGGCGAGATCGTGCGGCGAGTCACGGGCATGAGCATCGGGGCGTTCTTCCGCGACGAAATCGCGGGGCCGCTCGGCGCGGACTTCCACATCGGCCTCGCGCCCGAGCACGACGCGCGCGTGGCCGAGCTCGTGCCGCCGCCCGTCGGACCCGCCGCGACCCCGGGCGACCCCGCCTCGATCGCCGTGCGCACGATGAAGAGCGCCTCCATCGACGGCAGCGAGCCGCGCACCCCCGCCTGGCGACGCGCGGAGATTCCCGCCGGCGGGGGCATCGGCAACGCGCGCTCCGTCGCGCGCGTCCACTCGGCGCTCGCCTGCGGCGGCGCGGTCGACGGCGTCCGACTCCTGTCCGAAGCCGGCGTGCGCCGCGCGCTCGAGGAGCAGACCAACGGCACCGACCGCGTGCTGAACACGCCGGTGCGTTTCGGCATGGGCTTCGGCCTGACGGGGCCGAGCATGCCGCTCAGCCCCAACTCGAACGTCCTGTTCTGGGGCGGCTGGGGCGGGTCGCTCGCGATCATCGACCTCGATGCGCGCGTCTCGATCGCCTACGTCATGAACCGCATGGCGCCCGACATGCTGGGCGATCTGCGCGGCGCCATGATCGTGCTCGCCACTTACAAGTCGTTGGCGGGCTGAGCTGACTCCGCTTCAGCTCTATCTGCTGGGCACGAGCTCCTGGTTCCTCGCCTTCGGGATCCACTCGGTGCTGTTCTCCTGGCTGGTGACGATCGTGCTGCACGAGTCGCCGCGCATGGTCGGCGTCGCGCAGATGGCGATGCTGATTCCCGCGACCTTGCTGATGCTCGTCGGCGGGAGCCTGGCCGATCACTTCGGGGGGCGACGCATCGCGGTGTCGGCGCAGGCGTTCTCGCTCGCGCCGCCGCTCGTGCTCGCCGCGCTCGTCGCGAGCGGGGGCCTCTACTTCGGCGCGATGCTCGGCTACGCGGTCGCGATGGGGCTGGCGCAGGCGTTCGTGACTCCGTCGCGCGACGCGCTCTTGAACGACGTCGCGGAGGCGGGCATCCAGCACACGGTCGTGCGCGCGAGCCTCGTGCAGTTCGGCGCCCAGATCGCGGGCTTCCTCGTCGCCTCGCGCGCCGACGCCTTCGGCCCGCTGCCGATCTTCGCGCTGCAGATCGCCGCGCTCGGCCTCGGGGCGGTCGCGCTCTCGCGCATTCGCACGGTGTCACACCCGCAGGCCGAAGGCGCGCACTGGCTGCGCGACATGGTTGCGTCGGTCGCGGAGGGCGCCCGCACCGTGTTCGCCTCGCGCGAGATGCGCCTGGTCGTGCTGCAGAACGTGGCGATGGGGTTGTGCTTCATGGGCTCGTACATCGTCGCGGTGCCGCTCCTGATCCGCGAGGTGTATCACGGCTCGTCGGCCGACCTGGGCTTCGTGAACGCCGCCAACTCACTCGGCCTGCTGACGACCGTGATGGTGCTGACGCGCTTTGGCGACGTGCGGCGGCGCTTCCGCGCGCTGCTGGTCTCGCAAGCGATCGGCGCCGGCGTCCTGGTGCTGGTCGGGGCCGGGCTCGGCTTCCCGGCGACGCTCGTGCTGATCTTCGTGTGGGGCATGTGCGGCGGCCTCGCGATGAGCATGGCGCGCACGATCATGCAGCAGGACGCACCGCCCGGTCAGGCGGGGCGAGTGATGAGCTTCTTCTCGTTCTCACTGCTCGGCGCCGGCCCGCTCGGCGCGCTCTCGTGCGGACAGCTCGTGGACTGGCTCGGGCCCGGGCACGCGCTGTGGGTCGCGGCAGCAGTCATGGGAGTCATCGTGTGTTCCGTGGGCGCGTGGTCGGTCGCGCGGCGCGACGAGCGAGAACCGGTCGAGGTATCCGGGGAATGAGATATGCTCACGCGCGGTCGCGCCCAGCCGGCGCGGAGGGAGTGGCAGATGGGTCGAATCGTGAAGGGCTTCGTGATCGTCGTCATCGTGTTCGTCGTGCTGATCACCGCGCTGGTCGAGATCGCGAAGTTCCATGACGGGCCCGTGGGGCTGATTCCCGGCGGAGCGCTCGTCGCGGGAGAGCTCGTCGCGCAGCCGCCCGCGGACTGGAACTTCGCGGCGGACGTGCAGGAAATCGAGATGCAGCTCGCCTACGAGGACAGCTCGCGCACGACCTGGGTGTTGGTGAAGGACGGGGTCGCGTACATCCCGTGCAGCCTGAAGTTCCCGCCCGGCAAGCGCTGGTACAAGGCGGCCGATCAGAAGGGCGAGGCCGTCGTGCGCATCGGCGGCAAGCGCTACCCGGTGACACTGACGCGTGTAAAGGACGATGCGCTCGCGACCGAAATCGGCAAGGTCGCGGTCGCGAAGTATCCCGCCGCGGCGCGCAGCGCGGGCAGCGAGGTGTGGTTCTTCAAGATCGAGCCGCGCACGGCCGCTGGGTAACGCGCGCGACGTCGACGTGGCCGGTTTCGCCGGCCTGAAGCTCGAGAGCGACGGGCTCGGGGTCGTCGTCGTGCCCGAGCTGGGCGGGAAGATCGCGAGCCTGGTGAGTCGCAGCACGGGGCGCGAGTGGCTGTGGAGGAATCCGCATCTGCCGTATCGCCGGCCGGCGCCCGGTGACTCGTATGTCACGCTGCACGATACGGGCGGGATCGACGAGTGTTTCCCGACGGTCGCGCCCGGCGACTCGCTGCCCGACCACGGCGAGCTGTGGTCACAGCCCTGGACCGTCGAGGAGCAGCGCGACGAGCGCCTGGTGCTGACCGCGCGGGGCCCGAGCTCGCCCTGGCGCTTCCGCCGCACGCTCCAGCTCGCGCGCGGCGCGCCGCGCATGGAGCTCGACTACGAAGTCGAGAACCGGTCCGATCGCGAGCTGCGCTTCATCTGGTGCCTCCACCCGCTATTCGCAATCGAGCCAGGCATGCAGATCGAGCTCCCCGACGCGACACCGATACGTGTTCCCGATCCGCGGCGCCCCGACTTCACGCCGTCGGCGACGAAGCGCTTCGCCGGTCCGCTGTGCCTGGGCGTTGTCACTCTGCGCGGCGCCGACGCTCGCGAAGCGCTTCGCCTGCGCTTCGCTGCCGCGGAGATTCCCTTCCTCGGGCTCTGGCAGAACTACACCGGCTGGTCCGGGGCGAACACCGAGCCGTACTTCAACCTCGCCCTCGAGCCCTCGATCGGTGACTCGGACAGCCTCGAGGAGGCGCTCAAGCGTGGAACCGCCGCTCGCCTCGCGCCCGGCGAGCGGCGCACTTGGCGCGTCGCGCTCGAGCTCGTCACCGGGACGGCTCCGGAAGCCTCCGATAGAGAATCCAGCTGAATCCCGAGAGGCCTCCGTACGGAAAGATCCCGGTGAGGGCGTAGCGGGTGTTCGCCAGCTCGAGGAGCTGCGGGAACTGCGCGGTGCCGGGCCGCTCGACCGGGTCCTGATAGATCATCCACTCCGGGTTGTGACTCGCGAGGTTCGCGCGCTCGATGAACACGATGCGGTCCGACACCCCGAGCCTGCGAGCCTGGTCGTCGAGAACCATGCGAACGCGGAAGTCGTTCCCGGCACCGATGGTGACCGCGCGGTCCGTGCTGCGCGCGAGCATGAGCTCCACCGCGTCTCGATAGCGTCCTCGGCCGTCGCGCAGCAGCAGGGCGATCTGTATCCCGTTCCCGAGTGCGAACACCGCCAGCGCGAGCCCGGCGATCGCGACTCCCCAGCGACCCAGCCGCGCGAGTCGAGTCAGCCCGCCGGCCGCCAGAACCAGAGTGAACGGCACCAGCACGGCGAAGTGGCGCGGGAAGGCGTAGTCCGGCCGCCATGCAACGAGAGAGATCACAGGCGCCGCGAACAGGGCGCCGAAGAAGATCGCCCTGCTGTCGCCCTCGCGTGCCATGCACAGGAGCTCGTAGGCAGCCGCTCCGACGAAGCCGACCGCCAAGAGCTCCAAGGGCCCGGGCGGCAGACCGAATGTCTTGCTGAGAAGCAGCCGCAGGCTGCCCGCGAGCAGCGTCGACGGCGCGCCCCCGACCTCCAGGAAGCGGATGTCCACGAGCCACAAGAACGCGACGAGCAGCAGGGGAGCGCCGAGAAGGGCGCAGTCGGCGAGCTTCGCGTCCCTGCGCCGCGCCAGCTCGAACGCCGCCCAGGAGAAGGCGCCCGCCAGCACGAGCAGGAACGTGAGATGGGATAGGACGCCCAGTGAGGCCGTCACGGCGAACGCGACCGCCCAGCGGCGCTGGCGCGTCCGCAGGAATCGGTCGAGCGAGACGAAGCTGGCCAGGGCAAAGAACATCGCGGGGCCGTATCCGCGCGCCTCCGACCCGTAGTGCACCATGAAGCAGGACAGCGCCATCAGGACCGCTGCGACGGCGGACTCGAGGCGCCCGGGCCGGAGCGGCGCGGCGGCGGCCACCGCTACCGCGCCGAGACCCGAAGCGACGGCGAGCATCCGGTAGAGGATGGGGGGCGCGCCGCCTCCCACGACGAGCATCCAGAGCGTGTTCAGGTAGTTGTTGTTGTCGTGGTGGATGCTCCAGAGCACGTCGAAGGGCGAGCGCGCCACGCTGGCGATGTACAGCGACCAGAGCTCGTCGAGCCACAGATCGCCGCGAGCCGCGCCCAGGCGCAGGAGCAGCCCGGTCAGCACCGCGCCGGCGGCGACTGCGAGCAGGGCTCGCTCCGCGCGTGACTCGCGTCGCGCCGGCGCCCCCTTCTTCCCCGGCTGGCCCAAGCGTCGATTCTACTTCGCGTAGAATTCCCTTGGAGGTGGGCGAAATGAAGGTCGGTCTGGTCCCGGTGAACATCGGCGTCGCCAGTGTCGAGTCCATGCTGGCGCTGGCCGAGAAGGCCGAGCAGGTGGGCATCGAGTCACTCTGGACGTTCGAGCACGTCGTGGTGCCCGTCGACTACCGGTCGAAGTATCCCTACAGCCCCGACGGGAAGATGGGCGTCACGCCGGAGACGAACTTCGTCGACCCGCTCGTGGCGCTCGCCGCGATCGCGGCGCGGACGAAGCGCCTGCGGCTCGGCACCGGTGTCAACATCCTCCCGCAGACGAACCCGCTGTATCTCGCCAAGCAAGCCGCGAGCCTCGACTTCGTGTCGAACGGCCGGCTCATGCTGGGCCTGGGCATCGGCTGGCTGCGCGAGGAGTTCGATGCGCTCGGCGTCTCCTTCGAGCGCCGCGGCGAGCGCTTCGACGACTACGTGGTCGCCATGCGCAAGGCTTGGTCAGGCGGCGTCGTCGAACACGAGAGTGACTTCGTGAGCTGGAGTGGCTTCAAGACGTTCCCGATCCCGGTGCAGCGGCCGGGCGTGCCGATCGTGATCGGCGGCGCGAAGGGCAAGGCGTTCGAGCGCATCGCGAAGCACGGCGACGGCTGGTACGCGCCGACCGCGAACATCGCCCAGCTCGAGCCGATGCTGAAGGAGCTCCGCGCCTCGTGCGCGAAGGTCGGGCGCGACCCGAAGACGGTCGAGATCTCGTGCATGTGGATTCCGGCCGTCGAAGGGGTCGACACCGTAAAGCGTTACGCCGAGCTCGGCGTCTCGCGTCTGATCGTACCGGTGATGGCGCTGGGCGCGCCGCCGCTCGAAGCGGTGGAGCGCTTCGCGAACGAGTGGCTGGCGAAGCTGGGCTAGGTCGCTGGCGCGCTGCTGCGCGCGTAGTAGCGGAGAAGCAGCAGGAGCTGCCCTCCCAGACCCAGGAACCCGAGCGGAATGACTCCGGAGAGGGGCGCCCCGTGCGCGATGAGCGCCGCGGCGGCGAGACATCCGGACATGCAGCCGACGTCCCATGCCCCTTCGGCGGCGATGCTGAAGCGAAGCGCGCAGGGCGACGCCTTCGCGAGGTTGTAGACCGGAGTCATTTGCGCCGGGACCTGCAGACAAGTCGCGAGCGCACCGAGGGCGTTGGCGGTGAACGCGAGCCAGGGGGTGTCGAGACTCAGCGCGCGCAAGGTCAAGGTCACGGCGACGACGGAGAGAGCGAGGACGACGGCGCGCCGCCCGTGGCCCGCGTCGATCTGGCGCCCGAGCAGCAGGCCGCTCACCGCGCCGACGAGCGCGGCGAAGGCCATCGCGCCGCCATACGCGGACAGACTCTCGCCGAGTGAGTAGAACAGCCCGATCTGCCAGACGAGGACGTACGTCACCGCGAACCAGCCGTCGGACACGAACAGCCCGATCCCCTGAAACGAGGCGCGGAACGCGCCGAGCGCCGCGCGCTGTACCGGGACGTTCGGCGTGAACAGGAGCGGCACCGCGGCGAGCGCCTGGACGACGCCCACGGCGCCGAAAGCGAGGCGCGGACCGACCGTCAGCAACGCCCACGCGCCGATGAGCGGCGCGACGATCCCCACGACCGCCGAGAGCCCCACGCCGGCACTGATCTGATGACCCCGATGCTCGCTGTCGCCGAGCAGTGCGAAATAGGCGTGATATGTCGTCCAGTAGAACGTGTTTCCCAGGGCGGACACGAGACAGTACGCGAGGAGTGACTCATCGATCCCGTGCACCTCCGCCAGCAGCGGATACTCCAGCGCGATGACGAGGTTGCCAGCGACGACCAGCGGCTTCAGCCCCCAACGCTTCGCGCTCACGAGCACCGCGGGGCGAGTCACGAATCGCGCCGCGAGGATCAGCGCCATCGCGCACAGGGTCGCCGGGACGGACACGCCGGCGCGCAGCAGGAAGACGAGAACGAAGACCCCGCCCATGCCCTGGGCCAGAGCGTGGATGCCGGAGTGGAGATTGAGCCAATTCACCGAGCGATTGCGCAGGAATGCCATGGAGCCGCCGTGAGCATGAGGATGTGACGGGGCCCGACCGCTCACGCGGCCAGGCGGGCTTCAGCACGAGAAGGCTTCAGCTGCGGACTTTTTCCGTGCACATCATTGGCGACCCTCGATCCGTTCCCCGCCATGGTGACACGGATCCACTTGCGGTGCATCCCAGCCGCCATGGAACGCACGGAAAAGACCCTCTACCTGGACGATCTCGCGGTCGGGCAGCGCTTCGAAACCGGGAGCTACGCCGTGAGCGCCGCGCAGATAAAAGCCTTTGCCGCGCAGTTCGACCCTCAGCCCTTCCACCTGGACGACGCGGCCGCGCGCGCCACGATCTTCGCTGGGCTCGCCGCCAGCGGCTGGCACACGGCCGCGATCACGATGCGCCTGCAGGTCGAGAGCGGGCTGCCGCTCGCGAACGGCTGGCTCGGCGCGGGTGGCTCCGTCGAGTGGCCCAATCCGACGCGCCCCGGCGACGTGCTCCACGTCGCGGGCGAGATCGTCGACATCCATCCGTCGAAGTCACGGCCCGATCGCGGCATCGTCACGGTGCGCAGCGAGACACTGAACCAGGACGAGAAGATCGTGCAGATCACGACGGCGAAGCTCGTGGTGTTCCGGCGACCGGTCCCTTAGCGCGCTCAGCCCTTCACACAGACCACCTGGCGAAGCTCGTGGACGATCTCGACGAGGTCCCTCTGCGCCTCCATGACCGCGTCGATCGACTTGTAGGCGCCGGGAGTCTCGTCGATCACCTCTGCATCCTTGCGGCACTCGACCCCGGCGGTCGCGGCGGCGTGATCCGCGAGGCTGAAGCGGCGCTTGGCCTCGGCGCGTGACATTGCGCGGCCCGCCCCGTGACTGCAGCTCGTGAAGCTCTCGGGGTTTCCCTTCCCGCGCACGATGTACGAGCGCGCGCCCATGCTGCCCGGGATGATGCCGAGGTCGCCGAGCCGCGCGCGCACCGCCCCCTTGCGCGTCACGAACACGTCCTTGCCCAAGTGTCTCTCGCGCGCGACGTAGTTGTGGTGGCAGTTCACCGCCAGGTCGGTCGTCTCGAACGGGCGAATCCCGGGTGAGCGGCGCAGCGCCTCCAGAACGTGAGTCATCATGAGCCGGCGGTTGGTGAGCGCGAAGTCCTGCGCCCAGCTCACCGCATCGACGTAGTCGTCGAAATGAGCGCTGCCCTCGCGCAGATAGGCGAGGTTCGCGTCCGGGAGCGTGGCGAGCTGGTGCGCCATGTCCTTCTTGGCGAGCTCGATGAAGTGGCGTCCGATCTTGTTGCCGACGCCGCGCGAGCCGGAGTGCAGCATCACCCATAGGCGGCCTTCCTCGTCGAGACAGATCTCGATGAAGTGATTCCCCGTGCCCAGCGTTCCGAGATGCACGCGTTGATTCGACTTCCGGAGCGAGCGGTGCTTTGCGACGATTCGCTCGAAGCCCGGAGCGAGGCGCGCCCACTCCGCGTCGACGTCGGCCGGCACATCGCCCCAAGAACCCTTGTCGCGTCCGCCGCGAGAACGAGAGAGGCCGTGGGGGACCGCGCGCTCGATCTCGCTGCGCAGCGCGCGCAGGCTGTCCGGCAGATCACTCGCGCCGAGACTCGTGCGCACGGCCATCATGCCGCAGCCGATGTCGACCCCGACCGCCGCGGGCACGATCGCCCCATGAGTCGCGATCACGCTGCCCACGGTCGCGCCGATGCCCCAGTGGACGTCGGGCATGGCGGCGACCCAGCCGTGAATGAAGGGCAGCCGCGAGATGTTTTCGAGCTGCTTTCGCGCCGTCTCCTCGAACTGCACGCCGCGCGTCCACGACTTCACGGGCACGCCGCCCGCGGGCTGGAACATGTCGTAGCAGCGCTCGGCGGCCATCTCGTCACTGTATCGCTAAGCCCGGCTCCGCGAGTGCCTCGCCTCATTGACTTCGTTCCCCTCCGGCTCACTGCGCGCGCCTTCCGGCGCTTGCGGGCTCGGCTCGGGACGGCCCTCACACGGCCAGCATGACGACCACGGTCACGGCCACGATCACTGAGGCGACTGACTCCAACGCGTGAAGCCGAGCGCGCCCAGCGCGAGAAGCAGCAGCCCGCCGACTTCC
>DATFUE010000632.1:0-11590 GCA_035261165.1 Myxococcota bacterium | reverse complement strand
GCCCGCGGACATCGAGCTCTCGCTCGAGTCCTTCGAGCGCGCGTGTCTCGAGGAGGCGCTGCGCCGCTGCGAGGGCGACGTGCGAGCGGCGGCGAAGCTGCTCGGCATCGGGCGCAGCACGTTCTACCGCAAGCTCGAGCGCCGCGGCGCCGGGCGCTCCGACGGCGGGCCCGATCGCGGCGCTGGCGGCCTAGCGTGACTCGCGCGGTTTCGGGGCGCCCGAGATCACGATCACGTCGGCGAGCGAGGGGAAACGGGAGGCGATCCGATCGGCGCCGCGCAGCAGGCGAAGCGCCCACGACTCGGGCAGGCGGGCCAGCAGGCGCGCCCAGCGCCGTACGCCCCAGAACAGCGACGTGCCCGCGATGCTCTCGACCACGACCCAGCGCTCGACCTGCTCGCGCAGGAGCGCGGCGTCGTAGCGCGTGAAGTGATCCGAGGGCACGTGATAGGTGCGCCGCCCCGCGTTCGCTTCGCCGCGCCGGAGTCGCTCCGCGAGGCGCTGCAGGCGGCAGCCGAGGGACTCGAAGTTCGCGACGGCGAGGACCACGCGCCCGCCGCCACGGGTGACTCGCGCCAGCTCGGCGATGCAGCGCTCCGGATCGTCGAAGTGATCCAGTGCACCCTTGCAGAACGCGGCGTCGAAGCTGCCGCTTCGGAACGGCAGTGACTCCGACCAGGCGCGCGCCCAGCTGACGCTTCCGGGCGCCGCGGCGGGCTCCTTCGCCGCCACCAGCTTCGCCAGCTCGATCATGCGCCGCGAGGGCTCCGCGCACACGCTGTGCGCGCCGCTGCGCGCGAGCGCGCGGCTGTCCTGGCCGAGGCCGGCGGCGGAGTCGAGCACGCGCTCGCCCTCGGCGCGCAAGGTCGCCGCGAAGGTCAGCGCCTCCATGCGCCGGAACAGGAACTCGGAGTCGCGCGTGGTTCCGGTCGGGATCACGTGCGTCATGTCGCGATCCAGGTCCACGACTCTCATCTTACGGGTCCCGGCCCGCGGGCGTCCGCGGGCCACCCGTGCTCCGCGCGGCTTCGCCGTGCTGCGCGCTCGCGCGCGGCGCTCGCTTGCTGCCACTCCATTCGGAGAGTACCTGCTGGTATACGCGGAGGGTCCGCTCCGCGGTCGGGCGCCAGCCGAAGAGCGACTCGAGGCGCGGGCGGGCGGCCAGCGCCTCGGCGTGCGCGGCGTCCCAGCGCTCGAGTGTCTCGGCGATCGCCTTCGCCAGCGCGGGCGGATCGCGGGCCGGGACGAGCAGGCCGGCGTGCGCGTCATCGATGACCTCGGGAAGGGCGCCGGCCCGCGCCGCGACGACCGGCGTACCCGCGGCCAGCGCCTCGATCGCGGGCAGGCCGAAGCCCTCGAAGAGCGACGGGAGCACCACGACGCTGGCGTCGCGGTAGGCGCGCTCGAGCTCGTCCGCCGACACCTTTCCCGAGAAGCGCACGCGGGACCCGAGGCGCAGCGAGCGCAGCGTCGCCTCGAGCGGCGTGAAGCCCGGGAAGTCGTCGAGCACCCGCAGAGTCACTTCCTGGGGGAGCCGCGCGAGCGCGTGGAGCAGGAACTCCAGCCCCTTGTTCGGGTCGCCGCAGCGTCCGACGAAGAGCAGCTCGTCGCGCGCCGGGCGCGCGCGCCGAACGCCGGGCGCCGCGAGCTCGACGCCGTTGCGCACGTCGTGAATGCGCTCGGCCCGCACGCCGAAGTCGCGCGCGAGCGCGCGCTTCGACGCCTCGCTCGAGGTCAGCACCGCGGCGAGGCGGCGCGCGACGCGCGCCTGCGAGCGCACCGGGTAGAACGTGAGCGAGCCCTTTCGCTCCGCGAAGCTGCGGTCGCGCGCGAGGCTCGAGCGCAGGTCGATCGAGAGCGGGTGGTGAATCGTCGTCACCACGGGGAGCCCGAGCGCTTGCAGTCCCAGGAGCCCGTAGCCGACGGACTGCACGTCGTGCACCAGGTCGTAGCGGCGGCCGCCGCGCAGCTCGCGCACGAGCGCGCTCGCCGCGCGCACGCTGAACGCGAACGGCTCGGGCAGAAAGCCGAAGCGAGTCACTGCGAACTCGTAGAAGTCGAGCGGCCGGAAGATCTTCCACGGCCGCGCGCGGTCGAGGAACGCGCCCCTGCGCGTGTCGAAGCGCTTGCCCCAGAACATCTGGTTCTCGAGCCGAAACACGCGCGCCCAGGGCAGCTCGCTGGGATATGGCGGCCCCACGAACACGTCGATCTCGCAGCCGAGCTGGGCGAGCTCGCGGGTGAGCGCATGCAGATACACGCCCTGCCCGCCGCTCTTCATGTTCCCGCGATAGCAGAGAAACGCTACGCGCACCGGGGGGCCTCCAGCCGTCCGGAGGCGACGCGCGTGCCGTAGAGCACGAGGCTCTTGGGCCAGACCCAGTCGAACAAGCGCTCGATCCGCGACCAGCGGCGCGAGAACGCGGCGCGCAGCAGGAACGCGCGGAACGCGCGCGTCGGCGCGGCGCGCTCGTCGTCGAGCCCGATCAGCGCGCGCACCAGCCAGTACGGCGAGTGGAACGCGTGCGCGAAGCCGACGCCCTCGACGCGCATGCCGGCGCGCGCCAGCGCCAGGGCGAGCGCGCGCGGACTGAACACACGGATGTGCCCCCCCGGGCTCTCGAAGTAGTGGCGCGTCGCGGCGAGATACAGCCACTCGGTGATCGCGGTCGGGATCGTGACTCCGAGCGTGCCACCGGGCCGCAACACGCGCGCGAGCTCGCGCGCCGCCGACCCGTAGTCGTGCACGTGCTCCATCACCTCGGAGCAGATCACGCGGTCGAACGCGCCGTCGGGAAAGGGCAGGTGGAACACGTCGCCCCGCAGCACGCCGCCGTGCAGCTTGTCGCTCGCGCGGCCGCGGCGCTCGTGAATGCCGGCGCGAGCGACGCGCAGCGACGCGACGTCGAGGTCCAGGCCCACCGAGTGCGCGCCGCGGTCGAGCGCGCCGAAGCAGTGCCGGCCGCCGCCGCAGCCCGCGTCGAGCAGCCAGTCACCGCGCCGGAGGCCGAGCCTATCGAGGTCGACGGTGAGCACGGACGACTTCGGCCAGTACGTCGGCGGTGCGCGACGCGGCGTCGCGCCACGAGAACACGCGCTCGACGCGCTTGCGCGCCGCGCGCCCCATCTCGGCGAGACTCTCCGGGGGGAGGCTACACAGCTCGGTGATGGCCTCGGCCAGCGCCTCGGGATCGCGGAACGGCACGACGCGGCCGGTCTCGCCGCTCGTCCCCACGACTTCGGGCAGCGCGCCGCCCGACGTCGCGATCACGGGCAGCCCGCAGGCCATCGCCTCCGACGCGGGGAAGCCGAAGCCCTCGAAGAACGATGGCACGAGCGCGATGCGGGCGGTCGCGTACTGCTCGACCAGCTCCTCGACCGTGAGCAAGCGCTCGACCAGCACGACGCGCTTCTCGATGCCCAGCTCGCGGATCTTGCGCGGCACGAGCCCGTCGGCGGGGATGCGCCCGTCGACGATCTTGAGAGTCACCTGTTCCGGTGCGCGCGCGAGCGCCTCCAACAGACAGGGGATGCCCTTCTTCCGGTCCTCGGTGCGCCCCACGAAGATCAGGTCGGTCTCGATCCTGCGCTCGAGCGGGCGGAACACGTTCGTGTCGGTGCCGTTGTAGACCACCGACACGTCCTTCTCGGGGACGCCGAAGCAGCGCTCGATCTCGCGCGCCGATGCGTTCGACACGGTGAGGATGCGCGCGAGGCGCGGCACGACCGTTTGCTGCATCAGCAGCGGGAAGTAGAGCGTGCGCCTCCACTTGCGCCGGAAGCGCGGATCGATCTCGAAGTCGGCCAGCCGATCGATGTGCAGCGGGTGGTGGACCATCGCCGCGACCGGCGTCCCCAGCGCCTGCAGGGCGAGCAAGCCCCAGGAGAGTGACTGGTTGTCGAGCACGACGTCGAAGCGGTGGCGGCGCTGCAGCTCGCCCCAGCGCATCAGGAGCCGGAGGCCGAACGCGGTCATCTCGGGGAATACACCGAGACGTGTCAAGCCGAGCTCCCAGAGATTGCCCGGCCAGAACGCCCGGAAAGGATCGTCCTTCGGCAGCGCCTGCGTCATGGGCAGCGCGAAGAACATCTCGTTCGGAATCACGTGCAGCGGAATGCCCGGGGCGAGCTCGGGCAGCGGCGGTCCGGAGATCACGTGCACGTCGTGACCGAGCTCGAAGAGCGCGTTCGCGAGCGCGGCCGTGTACACCCCCTGGCCACCGCAGAACATGTTCCCGCGATACGTGAGAAGGGCGATGCGCATCGCGGCTAGCGAACGCCTCGGGGGTTCTCTTTCGGCGCGTCGCTCGCGCTCGTCGCGCCACCCGCGCCGCCGCTGCCGGCGAGCTTCTCTCCCTCGGCCTCGACCTGCACGGTCGCGATCGTCCAGCCGATCCAAGTCACCAGGCCCAGCACGAACAGCACTCCGGCCGCGACCGGAATGGCGAGCGCCCACCAGCTCTGCGCCAGCACTCCGCCGATGAAGAGCGCGCCGGCCGCGATCGCCGACAGGGCCACCAGCCCGCCGAGGATGCGCGAGCGCTCGTCTTGCCCGGAGCTCATCGCTGCGCAGCTTACCAAAGAGCGCCGCAAAAGCGCCGCCGAGTGGACGCGTTGTGACACGGACCACGCACCGCGGACAGCGCAGTCAAGGGACGCGATCGAAGCGCCGATGGGTGGCA
Organism: Myxococcota bacterium; assembly: GCA_035261165.1. Classification (GTDB taxonomy): domain Bacteria; phylum Myxococcota_A; class UBA9160; order SZUA-336; family SZUA-336; genus VGRW01. The sequence continues at coordinate 6,907 of DATFUE010000632.1, read as the reverse complement.
CGATGGCCCAACCGCCTGCCAAGCGCCGCTTGTTCAAGCCGCCGATGCGCATCGAGTGTGCGCGCTCGGCGGGTCGGCCGAATCACTTTCTCGGCTACGGCGCGAACGTGTCGGAGACGGGCGTGTTCGTCCAGTCGCTCGCGCCGCGGGCGCCCGGCACGCGGCTGCGCCTGGTGATGCACTTGGCGGGGAAAGGCTCGGAGCCGATCACCTCTGACGCCGAAGTGCGTTGGGTGCGCGGCTACGGGGGCAAGCGCGGGCCGTCCGCCGGGATGGGCATGCACTTTCTCGGTATGCGGCCCTCGGATCGAGGTCTGTTGCAGACGCTGTGCAGCACGCCCGCCCTGCGCAGCGCCGCAGACATCCAGCCGCTGCTGCGCACGGAGCGCCGCTCGGCCGGTTGAACCCGCCGCCGCCGCGCGGTATAGCCGAACGCCGGAGGGGCGATGCTCTGGATCGGTCTCATGTCGGGCACGGCGGCCGACGCCATCGACGCCGCGCTCGTGCGCATCGGCGCCCCGGGCGACGTCGAGCTGCTCGCGCTGCACTCCGAGCCGCTCGACGACGCGCTGCGCGCGCGCATACACGGCCTGGTGACGGGCGCGGTCGCGCTGCGCGAGCTGCTGCAGCTCGACCGGCTGTTGGGCGAGCGCTTCGCCGCCGCCGCCCTCGGCGCCGCACGCGCGGCAGGCGTCGCGCTGGAGCAGGTTCGCGGAATCGCGTCGCACGGACAGACGATCGCTCACCATCCGGAGGCGGAGGTGCGCGGCAGCCTGCAGATCGGCTCCGCGGCGGTGATTCACGCGCTCACCGGGCGGCCCGTCGTCTCGGACTTCCGGCGCGCGGACATCGCCGCGGGGGGGCAGGGCGCGCCGCTCACGCCGTTCTTCCACTTTCACCGCTTCGCCGCCGCGCACGAGCGCCGGGCGGTGCTGAACATCGGCGGCTTCACGAACGTGACCTACCTGCCCGATCTCGACCCCGCGCACGTGCTGGCCTACGACCCGGGCCCGGGCAACGCGCTGCTCGACCGCGCGGCGCGCTGGGCGAGCGGCGGCCGCGAGCGCTTCGACCGCGACGGCGAGCGCGCTACACGCGGCAGTGTCATCCCGGAGCTGGTCGACGAGTGGCTGCGCGAGCCCTACTTCGCGCGCCGCCCGCCCAAGAGCACCGGCCACGAGCTGTTCGGCGAGGCGTTCTTCGCGCACGCGCGCCAGGCGGTGCTGGCGCGCGGCGGGACCTCGGACGACGTGTTCGCCTGTCTCGCGCGGCTCACGGTCGAGAGCGTGGTGCGCTCGGCCGAGCAGTTCTTCGCCAAGCCCGCCGAACGCTGGCTCGTGTGCGGCGGCGGCGCCAGGAACCCGGTGCTGCTGGGCGCGCTGCGCGCGCGACTGGCGCCCGCGATCCTCGACACGACCGATGCCCACGGCGTTGCCAGCGACGCGCTCGAGGCGATCGCCTTCGCGGTGCTGGGTCACTGCGCCAGCCTCGGCCGGGCGTCGAATCTGCCCGCGGCGACCGGAGCGGCGCGCGCGGTCTGTCTCGGCGTCGCCAACCCGCCGAACGCGTTCTGCGCCTCAGAGTGACAGCGTGAGGCCGTCGTGCGCGGTGTCGAACGCCACGCGCGACTCGTTCTCGAGCACCTGACTGCCCAGGTGCGTGAGTCGGATCGCAGCGCAGCGGAAGCGTGCGCGCTCGCGCGCCAGCCGGTCGTGCGACAGGTGGAACGCGAACTCCTCGGCGAAGAACACGCACTCCGAGATGAACAGGTCGACGTCGCCCACCTTTTCGGGCAGTGACTCGTGCCAGCCGGTGTCGCCGGAGAACACAAGCGAGCGCGCGCGCGTGTCGACGCGCAGCATGTGCGGGCAGGTGTACTCCTGGTGGACGGCGGGCATCGGTGTGACTCGGAAGCCCGCGACGTCGATCGGCTTGTCGAGCGAGAACTCGGCGAAGCGGATCGGGTAGCGCGCGGGCTGCTCGCGGTCGTAGTGATACGCGCGGGTCAGGTTCGCCAGGCGCTCCTCGACCCCCGGCGGACCCAGGATCTCGAGCGGCCGATCGCGCGTGTTCGCGTACACGTAGTCGAGCAACAGGAACGGCACGCCGGCGATGTGGTCGCCGTGGAAGTGCGAGAGCGCGATGGCGTCGATCTCCAGCGGGTCGATGCCCATCTCCTTCAAGCCGGACAGCGTGGTCGGCCCGCAGTCGAGCAGCAAGGTTCGGCCCGCCTCGCGCACCAGGATCGCGCTGTTGCGGCGCCCACCGCTCCCGAAGGCGTCGCCGGTGCCGACGAAGACGATGTCAGGCATCGCGCCAGACCTCGCTGCCGTGCGCGATCGCACGCGCGAGTGACTCGCCGAGAGCGACCTCGGAGCCGGGCAGGGCGAGCGCCCGCTCGAGCCGGGCGTTCGCGCGAATCACGGCGCCGCGACTCACGACGGCGGCGGGGCCGACGCGGGCGCCGGACTCGACTCGCGCCCCCTCGCCGATCCAAGCCGGGCCGACGACCTGCCCCTCGACCCGCGCGCTGGCCGCGACGCGGGGCGACTCACCTGCGACCTCGTGCGCGAGCGCGGCCAGGTTGGCGTCGAGCAGCTCGCGCGGCGTGCCGACCGGCCACCACGTCGCCGAGCTCGGCTGGATCCAGGCGTCGATGGGCGCGCCGGCGCGCAGCGCAGGCACGTAGACCTCGGGGATGATCTCGAACGTGTCGCGCTGCGGCATGCGCGCGAAGATCGCCGGCGACATCACCTGCACCCCGATGAACAAGCCGCTCGCCTTCTCGCTTCCGAGCCGGATTCGATCGGTAATTCGGCAGACATGCGCGTCACGATCGTAACCGATCGAGCCGAAATCGCGCTTGCGCGAGTCGTCGCGCAGCGCGAGCGTGGCCAGCGCTCGGCTCTCCCGATGCCGGGCGACGAGCGCCGCGAAGTCGAGCTCCAGGCACATGTCGCCGTTGACCACCAGGAACGGGTCGTCGCCGAGCAGATCGCGCGCGCCCAGGATGCCCCCGCCGCTGCCGCGCGGCACCGGCTCGTGCAGCCAGTCGATCGGCAGCGGTGAGTCGCGGAGCGCGGCGTGCAGGTTCTCGGGATGCGCATGCGTGTTGATGATCGCGCGCTCGACGCCGGCCGCTGCGAGCGCGCGCACCAAACGCGCGATCACCGGGACGTCGAGCACCGGCAGGGCGGGCTTGGCGCAGTCTCGCGCGAGCGGCGCCATGCGCGTGCCGAGCCCGGCCGCGAGCACCATCGCCTTCACGGAGTGGCCCCGCGGAGCGCCTCGTCCAGCAGCTCGGCGAGTCGGCGCTGCTCGGCCGGCAGCTCGGGCAGGGCGCCGAGCACCGCCGCCGCCGCGCGCGCGATGAACGGCCGGTAGTGAAGCTCACCTTTTCGTTCTACGAGCATCCGGTAGCGACCGTAGTCCTTGCACTTTCTCTGGACCACCAGGAGCGCGAAGGCGCTTGCATCGGCGCCCGCCCCGCGCGCGCGCCAGTAGCGAGACACGAGCTCGCTCCGCTCGCTCGCCTCGGTCTCGAGATACGAGTCGTGCACCAGCGCGGCGAGATCGAGCTGCGGCGGCGCGCACAGCGCGTCCTGATAGTCGAGCACGCGCAGCCGTCCGCGCGGATCGATCATCAGGTTCTGACTCTGGTAGTCGCGCAGCGAGAGCACGCGCGGCAGTGCAGCAACGGCGCGCGCGAGCGCGTCGAGCTCGGGCGCGAGCGCGCGGTGAAAGCGCTCGGGCAAGCCGTGCTCCGCGAACGTGCGCAGCTCGAAGCGCACCCACTCCGCGTCGAACTCGCGCCGGAACGGCAGCGCGTCCTCGCGCGCGAGCATGTGAACCCTGGCGAGCAGATCGATCGCCTCGCGGAGACGCTCGGAGCGCTCCGGCTGCGCGAGGTCCAGCAGGCGCGTCTCGCCGAGATCCTCCAGCAACACCCAGCGCTCACTGCGCAGCACGGCGTAGATCTCCGGCACGGGAATCCCGTGGCGCGCGAGAAACTCGCTCACCTCGAGAAACGGGAGCGAGTCGCTTTGGCTGCGCAGCGTGGGCGGGAGGATCGCGGGGTCCTCGGGCACGGCGTGCATCAGCATCGCGCTGGTGCCGTCGGCGAAGCGCGCGCGATAGTAGCGGCGCGCGCCGGCGCCGCCGGGAATGGCGCCGAGCGCGGCGAGCGCACGACCGCGAACGGTCTCGATCCAGGCGCGCGCGCGCTCCATTCACTCCCCCCGCTGCGAGGATGGCGACCCGTGCACGGGGCGGCAAGCGCGAGGCGAGTGGTCTAAGGTCGCGCGCCGTGATTCGCTGCTCGCGCGCACTCGCGCTCGTCCTGCTGCTCGCGTCGCTCGCTCGCTCAGCGGCGGCGCAAGAGGCCAGCTTGTCGCAAGCGCTCGAGGAGTTTCTGCGCGCGCCGGCGCTGCGCGGCGCCCGTGTCGGTGTCGTCGTCGAGGACCTCGCGACCGGCCAGCGGCTCGCGGAACACCAGGCCGACGTCGATCTCGTTCCGGCCTCGAACCAGAAGCTCCTGATCTCCGCCGCCTCCCTCGAGCACTGGGGACCCGCGCACCGCTTCGAGACGCCGATCCTGGTAGAGGGCGCGATCGCGGACGGCGTGCTCGACGGCACGCTCTGGATCGTGGGCCAGGGTGATCCGAGCTTCGTCTCCGAGACGCTCTGGAAGCTCGCCGAGGAAATTCGCCTGGCGGGCATCCGCGAGATCAAGGGAGGAATCGGTGTCGACGCGAGCCGCTTCGACGCGCTGCGCTTCCATCCCGACTGGGAGCCCGTGTCGTCGCGCGCCTACTACGCGCCGGTCAGCGCGCTCTCGGCGAACTACTCGAGCTTCCGCGTCGACGTGGTGCCCGGCGAGCACGTCGGCGCGCCCGTGGAGCTCCGACTCGCGCCCGCGCTTCCGTACTTCAAGAGCGCGGCGGACGCAGTGACTCTGCGCGGCGGCGGACAGCTCGTGCTCGACATCGAGGTGCTGCCCGACGGGAGCGGCGAGAGCGTGCGCGTGTCCGGCGCGGTCTCGGAGGGCCGCCCGACCAGCACATACTGGCGCGCCGTCGCGCTGCCCGAGCGCTATGCCGCCGCGCTGCTGCGCGCCCAGCTCGAAGCCCAGGGCGTGCGCGTCGCGCCGCGGGTGCGCTTCGCTGCAGCGCCCGCGGACGCGCGCGAGTTACTGCGCTTCTCCGGCGAGCCGCTCGCCCTGCAGGTGCGCCTGCTCGAGAAGTTCAGCAACAACTTCGTGGCGGAGCAGCTCACCAAGATGCTCGGTGCGGATCTCTACGGCCCGCCCGGCACGTGGGAGAAGGGAACGCGCGCGCTCGGCGCATATCTCGAAGGCGCCGGCATCGTCGATCCCGCGCTCGCCATCGCCGACGGCTCGGGTCTCTCGCCGCGCAACCGCATCTCCCCCGCGACTCTCGCCGCGGTGCTGCGCCGGGGCGCGCAGCGCTTCGACTCGGGCCCCGAGTTCCTCTCGGCGCTGCCGATCGGCGGCCGCGAGGGCACGCTCGAGGACCGCATGCACGCCGGCGCCGTGCAGATTCGCGCGAAGACGGGTCACCTGCGGCGCGTGGCGGCGCTCTCCGGCGTCGTTCCGGGCGCGAACGGGTCGACGCGCGTGTTCTCGGTCATGGTCAACGGCGCGCGCGGCGACGCCGACGGCGTCGACGCGGCGATCGACAAATTCGCCGAGAGAGTCGGCAGCGCGCCGGTCGAGACACCGGCGGCCGCGAAGGCGCCGTAGCGCGAGCTACCTGCGCGCGAGTCGCGCGTAGACCTGCTGCACGTAGACCTCGGGAACCTGATACCCGTCGGCGAGGCGCTTGTCGATCGCGGCCGGGCCCCAGTTGTACGCCGCGAGCGCGCGCGGCCAGGTTCCGTAGCGCGCGTGCAGGAGCGCGAGATAGCGCGTGCCGAGCTTGAGGTTGAGCTCCGGCGCGAACAGCGCGTCGGGGCCGGACCACTCCAGGCCCGCCTCGCGCGCGAGCATCTCGCCCGTCGCCGGCATGATCTGCATGAGTCCCAGCGCGCCCACCGGCGAGCGCGCGAAGTTGTAAAAGCCGCTCTCGGTGTGCATCACCGCGAGCACGAGCTTCGGATCGATGCGATTGTGCGCCGACTCTCGCAGCACCGCTTCCGCGGCGCGGCGCAGCTCGAAGGGCGCCAGGCCCGTCATGTAGCGAGACAGGAGGGCTTCGACCTCCTCGACCCCTGTCGACTTCGCAGGCGCGGCCTCTGAGACGGGCGCAGGGGCCCGCGGCTCGGGCGCGGGTGCCTGCACCGCGCAGGAGAGGGCGAAGCACAGGGACATGGCGAGCATCGGGAGTTCGAGCTTCTGCATCACGGCTAGCTCCACGCGATCGCCAGCTGGGTGGCGTGAATCACGTACGCGTTGTTGATCGCTGCCCAGGCGGGAAGCGCGGCGAGGACGACGAGCAGAAACAGCTTCAGGCGCGGCGGAACGTGAGTCGTCGCCACGAGAAACGCGATGGCGGCCGTGGTCACGACCATCTCGAGCACCAGACCGGGCATCAGCCCGATCGCGCCGAAGAGCCACGCCGCGGCGGGGTTGGCTTCCCCGACCTCGAAGCCCGGGACCGGCGCGCGCAGACACAGGTAGGTCGTGGTGTTGTCCGCCAGGTTCAGCAGGACCACCAGGACCCCCAAGAAAACACGCATCGAATTTCCCTCCGCCGCGATTGCTCTTGCGGGCGGAGAGCTACAAATTTCGTGCCGCGGACGGCTCCGTTCGCGAAATCCGACGCTGCGGGCGCGACTCGCGCCCGGTCGGTGCGCGCGCACGCGCGCGCAAGCGCGATCGCGGTTCGGGAGTCGATTTCCCTCGGAGGGAAGTCCAGGTGCTCCACGCGCCCAGACGCGCGGAGCCGCT
>DATFUE010000631.1:0-4830 GCA_035261165.1 Myxococcota bacterium | reverse complement strand
TGCAGGCGCGCCGTGCGGGGCCGGCGGCTTCGGCGCGCGCATCTCTTCATGAGCTCCGGTGAGATGGCGCGATGCCGGCGATCCTGGAGCCCGGTCGCGCCAGGGTGAAGCGGAACGTCGCGCCCGCATCGCGCTCGCTCTCCACCCAGATGCGCCCGCCGTGCCGTTCGACGATGCGCCGCACCGTCGCAAGACCGATCCCGGTGCCGGGAAAGTCGGAGGCCGCGTGCATGCGCTGGAACGGGCGGAACAGCTTCTGCGCGGACTTCGCATTGAAGCCGACGCCGTCGTCGCGCACGAAGTAACTCGTGCCCGCAGGCGATTGCTCCGCCCCGATTTCGATCGCCGCGTGCTCGCGCTTCGCGGTGAACTTCCACGCATTCCCAACCAAGTTCTCGAGTGCGATGCGCAGGAGTCTCTCGTCGGCGTCCGCGTACAGCGCCGGCTCGATGCGCACGTCGACTTCGCGACCGGGTTCGCGCGCGCGCAGCTCGTCGGCGACCTCGCGCGCGATCTGCGACAGGTCGATCCGGCGGCGCAGGAGCTCGGCGGCGCCGATCCGCGCGAGCTTGAGCAAGTCGTCGATCAGCTCGGCCATGCGCTGCGCGGCGCCGCGCACGCGGCGGAGGTACCCGCGGCCCACCTCGTCGAGCTGGTCGGGGCACTCTTCGAGAATGGCTTGGCTGAAGCCGTCGATCGCGCGCAGCGGCGCGCGCAGGTCGTGGGACACCGAGTAACTGAACGCCTCCAGCTCCTCGTTCTTGCGCTCGAGCTCGTCGACCAGCTGGGCGCGGGCCTCCGCGACCTCCTTCGCTGCGCGCGCCTCCGTCCCGTCGGCCTCGCTCTGCATCAACTCCTCGCGGAAGCGCCGGTTCTCGCCCTCCGATTGGCGGCGGCGAATCTGGGTGCGCACGCGCGCGCGCAGCACGTCGAACTCGCCCGACTTCGCGATGTAGTCGTCGGCGCCCGCGGCCAGGCCCTCGAGCATCGCCTCGCGCCCTTCGACCGCGGTGAGCAGAATCAGCGGAATGTCGCGCACGCCGGGCGCCGCCTTGATGCGCCGGCAGGTTTCTTCCCCGCCGATTCCCGGCATCCTGAGGTCGAGCAGAATGCAATCGACTTGTTGAACCGCGAGTAAGTCGAGCGCCGCCTCGCCCGATGGCGCGAGCACGACGTCATAGCCTTCGCCGCGGAGAAGCCCTGCCAGCTCCTCGAGATAGGTGCGACTGTCGTCGACGGCGAGAATCTTGCGGGGGCCGAGCGAGCTCTTCGCCTCGTGACTCGGAGCGGCGCGGCGTCCGCGCAGGACCGCGCCGAGGCGCGCGAGGATCACCTCGACGTCTTGGTTCTTGCGGACGAACGCGTCGGCGCCCGCGTCGAGCGCGTGCAGCTCGGCGCCGGGAGCGTCCGAGGCCGTGAGCAGCAGACATGGGATCGAGCGCAGTGCCGCATCGAGCCGCAGCCGCCGGATCGTGGTCGCACCGTCGATCCCGGGAAGCACGCCGTCCACGACGATGGCGTTCGGCAGGCGGTCGGCAGCGAGGCGCAGGCCCTCCTCCCCCGAAGACGCTGCGAGGTACTCGTAGCCGCGTGACTCGAGCGCGCGACCGAGCTCGGCGCAGAGTGTGGGACTGTCGTCGATCACGAGCACGCTCGGGCGGCCGAGGTTCGGGGCGGCCTGACGCGCGCGCAACAGCTCGCGACTCCGCGCAACCACGTGACCCGCGTCGTAGGGCTTGCCGACGTACTCGTCAGCACCTGTGCGCAGGCCGAGGATCCGGTCCTGCACCTCGGTCTCGCTCGAGAGCATGAGCACGACCGTGTGGTCGCCGCCCTCCGCCGCGCGCAGGTCGCCGAGGAGCTCGATCCCGTCGCCGTCGGGCAGGAGCAGGTCGAGGACCACCACGTCGGGGCGCGCGGCCGCGAAGCACACGCGGGCCTCTGCCGCCGTGCCACAGAGTTCGGTCTCGAAGCCCGCGGCCCGAAACGCTTCCGCGAGGTCCATGCGCACGGTCAGGCTGTCGTCGACGATCACGACTCGAGGCGTCATACCGGTATCTCCGCGTCCTTCTCCGCGAGCGCCGCGAGCGCCGGGCCGATTTGATCCAGCGGCAGCTCCCGCTCGGCCGCGCCGAGCAGCACCGCTGCGCCCGGCATGCCGTAGATCACCGAGGTCGCCTCGTCCTGCGCGATCGTGAGTCCACCGGCTTCGCGGATCTCGAGCAGGCCCGCGGCGCCGTCGCTGCCCATGCCGGTGAGCTGACACGCCACGGCGGTGGGCCCGCAGGAGCGCGCGATCGACTCGAAGAGCGTGTCGACCGAGGGCCGGCACGAGTGGCGCGGCGGATCGAGGCTGAAGGCCAAGCGACCGTCGCGGACGATCATGTGGCGGTCGGGCGGCGCGAGGACGACGCGACCCGCGAGTGACTCGAGGGACTCGCCGCCGAGCGCGGAGCTCACGCGCCGGTTCGTTTGGCCGTCGAGCCAATCGGCGAACGAGGCGGCGAACGGCGCGTTGATGTGCAGCACCACCAGGATCGGCAGCCTGAAGCGCTCGGGCAGGGCGCGCAGGATCTCGACGATTGCCGCGGGCCCGCCCGTCGATGCCCCTATGGCGACGAGCTCCGAGCACCGAAGCGCAGGGAGTGACACGCCCTTCGCTTTGCGCGCCGCGATCTGCGCGCGTCCGAGACGCTCGAGCGTCGCGCGCGGGCGAGTGATCACGCGGATCCGGGAGACGAGCTTCAGCGCTGCGCAGTACTTCTTCTCCCAGCAGCCGCGGAGCTCGGCGTCCGTCGGCTTCTCGAGCACGTCGACGGCACCCGCCGCGAGGGCGTCGTAGGTCTTGAACACGTCGCCCCGGTTCAGCGACGACGAGACGACGAGAATCGGCGTCGGGCGGTGCGCCATGATGTACTCGGTCGCGGAGAAGCCGGACATCACGGGCATCACCATGTCCATGCTGACCACGTCGGGCCGGAGCCGCTCGCAGAGCTCGATTGCGAGCTTTCCGTTCTCGGCTTCGCCGACCAACTCCAGCTCGGGATCGGCGGACACGATCCCGCAGAAGTGGCGGCGCACCGTCAGCGAGTCTTCGGCGACGAGGACGCGAATCCGGCTCACGGTTCGCTCCGCCCGACGAGCCGCTCGATGCGCTGGAGCAGCTCGCGTTGATCGAACTCACTCTTCACGATGTACGCCTGGGCGCCGGCCGCGCGGCCTCGCTCCCGGTCGGCCGCGGACGAGCGCGAAGTGACCAGAATGGCGGGAATTTCGCGCAGGTCGGCGTCGGCGCGGATGCGCTCGATGTAGTCGAAGCCGGACATTCCCGGCATCTCGACGTCGACGAGGAAGAGCGCGTAGCGCTTGGCGCGCGCGAGCTCGAGCGCCTCCTCGCCCGAGGTCGCGAGCTCGACCTCGTAGCCCGCGGACTCGAGAATGCTGCGCTCGAGCATGCGCGTGGTGAGTGAGTCGTCCACCACCAGGATCGGCGCGCGCGTCCGCGGCGAGGCCGGCGCCGCGAGTGACTCGATGCGATTGGCCGCGGCGACGAGGCTGGCTGCGTCGAGCACGAGCTGCGGGCGGCCCGCGGCGTCGAGCGACGCGCCTGCGACGACCGGGTCCGCCGGCGCGAGCTCGGGCAGGGGGCGCACCACAAGCCGGGCCGTGCCGAGCAGCCGATCGACCCCGACCCCCGCCAGCTCGGCGCCACTCGCGACCACCACGGCGGAGGTCGAGGCGGACGCGCCCTGCTCCTCGCCGCGCAGGCAGCGCGCGAGCCGCGCGAACCCGATCGCGCGCCCCTCGTACACGATCGCCTCACCGCCGCCCACGCGTGCGACGTCGCCGGGACGCAGGCGGCACGTCGCCCGCACCGCGTCGAGGGGGATCGCCGCCACCACGGCGCCCGTGTCGACGAGCAGCGCGTCCAGCGAAGCGAGCGAGACGGGGACGGAGAGCTCGAAGCTCGTGCCCTTCCCGGGCTCGGTGCGCACCGCCACCGCGCCGCCCAGCCGGGCGGCCGCCTCGCGCACGACGTCGAGCCCGACGCCGCGGCCCGCGGCGGCGGTCACTTCGCGCGAAGTGCTGATCCCGCCGCGCAGCAGCAGCCGGATCAGCTCCTCGGCGCTGTGCTCGCGCTCCGCCGGCCCGAACAGACCGTTCTCTCGAGCGACGCGCCGCACGGCGTCGAGATCGAGACCACGTCCGTCGTCGCGGCACGCGAAGCTGACGACGGTCCCTCTCCGCGTGACTTCGATCGCCACGCGGCCGAGGGGTGGCTTGCCGCGCGCGACGCGCTCCGGCTCCGGCTCGATGCCGTGAGCGACCGCATTGCGCACGAGCTGCACGAACGCGCTCTGCACGGGGGCGAGGACCTGTGCGTCGAGGCGCACCTCGCCACCGCTCACGTCGAGCTCGACGCGCCGGCCGACCAGCTGAGCCGTATCGCGGGCGATGCGCGCCAGTGGCGCGAACAGCGCGCTCACCGGCACGAGGCGCAGCCGTTCGGCGGCCTCCCGCGCCGCGCCCATGTCGCGCTCCATCTGGTCGACGCTTCCCGAGACCACGCGCTCGAACCCGACGAGGACCTCGCGCAGCTCCGCGGCGAGTGACTGCGCCTTCGAAGGCGACGTACCCTTCCAGCCGTATCTCTCGGCGCCGGAGCCCGCCGGCAGGTGCTCCGCGAGGAGGTCCACGACGTGCCGCGCGCGCTCGAGCGAGCCGATCGAGCCACGCACGGCACCGAGCTGAACGCTCGCTTCGGCGATGCTGTTCTGCAGGGCGTCGAGATCCACGGTCTCGGGGCGTGGGGCGTGAACTGACTCGTCC
>DATFUE010000630.1:0-3911 GCA_035261165.1 Myxococcota bacterium | reverse complement strand
TCACTCGTCCTCGCGGGTCTGGCCGCATCGGGCGAGACGCGCGTGCGCCGCGTGTATCACATCGACCGCGGCTACGAACGGATCGAGGAGAAGATCGCGCGGCTGGGTGGCCGGATCCGGCGCGAGGCGGAATAGCTCCATGGCCGAAGCCCTCGAGATCGCGCTCCTCGACTCACGCGACGCGGCGTTCCCGCTGCGTTTTCGCGCGCTCGAAGAGCGCCGTTCGGTCGAGCGCGCGCAGCTGCAGGAGCGCGTCGCGGCAATCATCGACGACGTGCGCGCGCGCGGCGATGACGCGGTGCTCGACGCGATCGAGCGCTTCGACGGCTACCGGCTGCGCCCGGACGAGCTCGCGTTGGAGGAGGCGGAGATCGACGCGGGTATCTCCCAGCTCGCGCGCGAGGATCTCGCGGCGCTCGAGCTCGCCGCCGAGCGCGTGCGCCGTTTCCACAGCCTGCACGTCCCCGCGAGCTGGCGCCATGACGCGGCCGATGAGCGCCTCGGTCAACTGATCCGGCCGATCGCGCGCGCCGGCATCTACGTTCCGGGCGGCGTCGCGCCGCTCGCCTCGACGACGCTCATGCTCGGCATCCCCGCCGAGGTCGCGGGCGTGCCCGAGCGCGCGATGTGCAGCCCCGGCAAGGTGCTGCACCCCGCCGTCGTCGCCGCGGCGCGGCTCGCGCGCGTGACCCGCGTCTACCGGGTCGGCGGCGTGCAGGCGATTGCCGCGCTGGCGTACGGCACCGAGCGCATCGCGCGGGTGGACAAGATCGTCGGCCCGGGAACGGCGCACACCCAAGAGGCCAAGCGTCAGGTTTTCGGGCAGGTCGCGATCGACTCCGAGGCCGGTCCGAGCGAGGTCTTCATCGTGGCCGACGCGAACGCGCGCGCCGACTTCGTGGCCGCCGACCTGTTGGCGCAGGCCGAGCACGACGTGCTCGCGAGCGTCGTGCTGGCAACCCCGAGCGCGGAGCTCGCGGGCGCCGTGCGGGCGGAGATCGCTCGCCAGCTGCCCGCGCTCTCCCGCGAGATCACGGCCCGGAAGTCACTCGCGGACCGCAGCCTCTTGATCGTGACGCGCGACCTCGAAGAGGCCTGCGCGCTGGCCAATCGCTACGGCGCAGAGCATCTGGAGCTCGTCGTCGCCGACCCGGAGCGCTGGCTCCCGCGCATCGAGTGCGCCGGCGCGATCTTCGTCGGCGCCTACAGCCCGGTGCCGATCGGCGACTACGCCGCGGGGCCGAGTCACGTCCTGCCCACCGGCGGAACGGCTCGGTTCTTCTCGGGAATCGGGGTCGAGGACTTCCAGCACCGGATCAGCCTGATCGACCTCTCGCAGGCGGCATTCGGGCGCATCGCCCCGGCCGCTGCGCGCCTGGCTCGCCTCGAGGGCCTCGACGCGCACGCCCGGGCGCTCGAGATTCGCGTCTGCGAACCTAAGGAGAAGTGATGGACAGGGAAGCGAGCATCTCCCGGAAGACGCGCGAGACGGACATCGCCGTTGAGCTGCGCCTCGATGGCAAGGGGGAGGCGGCGATCGAGACCGGCATCCCCTTCTTCGACCACCTGCTGGACTCGTTCACGCGCCACGGCTTGTTCGATCTGCGCGTCCGCGCCAAAGGCGATCTGCACGTCGACCAACACCACACGGTCGAGGACGTCGGCATCGTGATGGGCCAGGCGCTGCGCAAGGCGGTCGGCGATGGCGCGGGTCTGCGCCGCTTCGGCTCCGCGCGCATTCCGATGGCCGACGCGCGCATCCTCGTCGACCTCGACCTGTCGAATCGCCCCTATCTGGTCTACCGCGTCGAGCTGCCGCGCGACTGGGTCGCCGACTTCGACGCGGCGCTGGTCGAGGACTTCCTGTACGCGTTCTGCATCAACGGCGGCGTCGACCTGCACGTCGAGCGCTCGTACGGCCACAACGTGCACCACATCGTCGAAGGCGTGTTCAAGGGGCTCGGCCGCGCGCTCGACGAGGCCACGACGCGCGACCCGCGCATCCGTGGCGCGCTCTCGACCAAGGGGTCGTTGTGAGCGGGAAGAGCGAGCGCATCGCGCTCGTCGACTACGGGATGGGCAACCTGCGCAGCGTCGCGCGCGCGTTCGAGCGCGTGGGGCGCGAGGTGCGGCTGTCTCCCCGAGCCGAAGACGTGCGCGCGGCGGACCGCGTCGTGCTCCCGGGCGTCGGCTCGGCGCGCGACACGATGGCGGCGCTTGCCGCCCACGGGCTCGATGACGCACTCCGCGCCCACATCGCCGCGGGCCGTCCCTATCTCGGTATCTGCCTCGGCCTGCAGGTGCTGCTCGACGAGGCGGACGAAGGCGGAGTCGGGCCGTGCCTCGGCGTCATTCCAGGCCGCGTCGAACGCTTTCCGGATTCCCTCGATCTGGCGGTGCCGCACATGGGTTGGAATCTGGTGAAGCTCGAGCGCCCGCACCCGGTGCTCGCGGAGGACTACTACTACTTCGTGCACAGCTACCGGGCGACGCGCGTCGGGCCGCAGCACACGCTCGCGCGCACCGACTACGGCGAGAAATTCGCGTCGGCCATCGGTCGAGACTCGTGCGTTGCCGTGCAGTACCACCCGGAGAAGAGCCAGCGCGCCGGCCTCGAGCTGCTGGAGCGTTTCTGCGCTTGGCGCCCGTGACGCGGCTCGCCGCGTCACTTGGCGCGCTGCTGGCACTCGCCTGCGCCGCGCCGATTCGCACCGAGCTCGACCTCGAGGACGAGTCGGGGGCGATCCAGAAGATCGCCGTCGTGCCGGTGCGCATCGACCCGCTGCTCGGCTATGACGTACCCTCCGAGGCGGCGTCGGTGCTCAACGCGCGGCTGCTGGTCGCGCTCGCCACCGAGACGAAGTTCCGGGTCGTGGATCCGGCGGAAGCGAACGCGATTCTGACCGGGGTCGTTCGCCGCTGGGTCGAACGCGACGGCAGCGCAAGCGGGGTGCGTCATCCCGCGTCGGTATGGCTCGCGCTCGAGCTGCGCAACGACACGGGTCGGCCGATCTGGACCGGCACGTACGAAGAGACTCAGGCACCGCTCTCCGAGGACGTCGGCTCGCTCCCGCGCGCCTGGGAGCGCGGCTTCCGCTGGGTGACGGCCGAGGAGCTGGCCGACTACGGCGTGCGTCAACTGGTGCGCGCGCTGGCGGACGAGATCGAGACATGGAGCTGATTCCATCGATCGATTTGCGCGGCGGCAGGGTCGTGCGCCTCGAGCAGGGCGACTACGCGCGCGAGACGGTCTTCGACGCGGACCCCGTGGAGCAAGCGAAGCGCTTCGCGGCTGCCGGCGTCACGCGCATCCACGTCGTGGACCTCGACGCGGCTCGCGACGGCGGAACCGGCAACGAAGCCGTGATCCGCGAGATCCTCGCCGCCTGCCGCGGAACCGCAGTCCAGGTCGCGGGCGGCATCCGCTCGCTGGAGCGCGTCGCGACGGCCTTCGACGCCGGCGCGAGTCGCGTCGTGATCGGCACCGCCGCGCTCGAGCAGCCCGACTTCGTGCGCAGCGCCGGAGAGCGGTACCCGGATAGGATCGTACTGGGTCTCGACACACGCGACGGGCGCGTCGCGACTCGCGGCTGGCGCGAGGTCTCGACCCTGACGCAGGACGACGTGCTCGCGCAGTTCCGCGGGGTGCCGTTCGCCGCGCTTCTCTATACCGAGATCGGCCGCGACGGCTTGCTCGCGGGGCCGGACGTCGAGGGGACCGCCGCGCTCGCGCGGCGCACCAGGATCCCCGTGATCGCGTCGGGCGGCGTGGGCAAGCTCGCCGATCTCGAGCGGCTCGCGGAGACGCGCGTCATCGCTGCAGCGATCGTTGGGCGCGCGCTGTACTCCGGCGCGATCCAGCTCGAGGCGGCGCTCGCGAGGCTGGCCGCATGCTGACCAAGCGCATCATT
>DATFUE010000629.1:0-3319 GCA_035261165.1 Myxococcota bacterium | reverse complement strand
GACGACTCCGCGGTTCGCAGCGCATGCAACAACTCCTGCTCGTCGATCCAGAACGCGCGGCTCGCGTCCAAATTCGACTCACCGCGCGCCACGCGCTTGCTTTGGACGTTCGCGCAACGAACGACGTGCAGGGGGCCAGCGGATTCGGTGCCCGTGAACAAGCCGCAACACTCTTCCGGATAGCACTCGCGCGCGTGCTGGAAAACCTCGAGCAGGAGCTCGCGGGGGACCGGCGCGGGCTCCGCGTCCGGATCGGCGATGACGGCCGCGCGCTCGCGCCAGTCCTGCAACGTCAGATCTCGTAGCTCGCGGGATCCAGGGCCGCGCGCGGGATGCCGCGCTCCGCGGCCTCGCGACACAGATCGGCGACGCTGTGCTGCGCCAGCGCCGCCTCGAGACCCGCGCGAATCAGCGACCAGACGAAGTCGGGCTCGAGCCCGCCGCGTTCCTTGTCGGGCTCCGGGAGCGCGAGCACGTTCCCCTGCACGGCGCGCACGACGTCACCGAGCGCGATCTCGTCGGGCCGCCGCGCGAGCTGATAGCCGCCCCGCGGACCGCGCTTGCTGGTCACCAGCCCCGCGCGCCGCAGCTTCTGGAAGATCTGCTCGAGGTAGCGCGCCGGGATCGCCTGACGCCGTCCGACAGCGAAGAGCGGTACGGGCCGCGCGCCCCCGTTGTACGCGAGGTCGAACACGCCATAGATCGCGTAGCGGACTTGTTGGGTCGCGCGCATGGCTGCGCGCGGACCGTAACACGGGCACCTCGGGCTTTGAATGGATACAGTCCCGCTGCTCGCCCCTCCTCCTCCGGAGACGCGGCCGCGAAAACCTCCGACCCGCGTTCACCGCGCCCGCTCCTGCGGTTCGCGGAGGATCTCGCGCGGCTGCCGAGCTCAGAGCTGGGCGGCACGCTGCGCGCGCTGCTGCCGTTTTCGAGCCTGCCCACGCCGCTCGAAGCCGCGGCGTCCCCGGAGCTTGCGAGCGAGTCGGCATCGCCCGCCGCGCTCCCGCCCGAGCTGAAGGGCATCCTCGTGCGCCGCGGCATCGCCGAGCTCTGGTCGCATCAAGCGGAAGCGCTCGCGCGCGCGAACGCGGGCCGCGACGTGCTGGTCGCCACCCCGACCGCGAGCGGCAAGAGTCTGATCTACAACCTCGCGACCGCCGCGCGCCTGCTCGAGCGCCGCGGAGCGCGCGCGCTCTTCCTGTTCCCGCTGAAGGCGCTCGAGCACGACCAGCTCGCGGGTCTGCGCGCGGATCTGGAGACACTGTCGGCGCTCGATCCGCCGACCGCGGAGATCTACGACGGCGACACGTCGCCCTACCGGCGCAAAAAGCTCCGCGAGTCACCGCCCTCGGTGCTGCTGACTACGCCGGACATGCTGCACTTCGGCATCCTTCCCGGGCACGACCAGTGGAAGGAGTTCTTCCGGAACCTCGAGCTTGTGGTCGTCGACGAAGTGCACACCTACCGCGGCGTGCTGGGCGCGCACTTCGCGCAGGTGCTGCGTCGACTCGCGCGCGTGGCGAGACACCACGGCGCGGAGCCGAGATTCATCGCCTGCTCCGCGACGGTCGGGAATCCCCGGGCGTTCGCGCGCGAGCTGTTCGGGCGCGAGCTCGACGTGGTGGCGCACGACGGCGCGCCGGCGCCACAGCGCTGGCTGGCCGCGCTCGAGCCCGAGGCCTCGGCCTACACCACGGCGGCGCGGCTCTTCCGCCGCTGCGTGCGCGCGGGCCTGCGCACGATCGCGTTCACTCAGGCACGGCGAGTCACCGAGCTCATGCACCTCTGGGTCCTCGAGGCGGAGCCGCAGCTCGCGGGGCGCATCTCGTCGTATCGCAGCGGCTTCCTGCCCGAGGAGCGGCGCGCGATCGAGAAGCGGCTCTTCGAGGGCGACCTGCTCGGCGTGATCTCGACCTCCGCGCTCGAGCTCGGCATCGACGTCGGCGGGCTCGACGTGTGCATCCTGGTCGGATATCCGGGCTCGGTGCTCGCCACGCGCCAGCGCGCCGGGCGCGTGGCGCGTGGCCGCGAGGGGCTGGTGTTCATGATCCCGCAGGAGGACGCGCTCGACCGCTTCTTCCTGCGCCATCCCGAGAGACTCGTGACTCGGCCGTGCGAAGACGCGGTGCTCGACGCGACGAGCCTCGAGATCGCGGCCGCCCACCTGCCCTGCGCCGCGGCCGAGGTGCCGCTCGCGCACGCGGAGACCTGGCTCGAGTCACCCGGGGTGAAGCGCGCCCTCGCGCTCGCGCACGCCCGCGGCTCGCTGCTGGAGAGCGCGGCTGGCGGCGAGTCGTTCGCGGCGCGGCGCGACCCCGCGCGCGAAGTGAGTCTGCGCGCCGCGGGCGAGTCGTTCGCGATCCGGCGCGCCGGCGAGACGGGCCGGCGCGTGGTGGGCACGATCGGCGGCGCGCGCGTCACCGGCGAGTGTCACCCCGGCGCCATCTACCTGCACCGCGCGCAGTCGTATCGCGTGACGGCGCTCGACTTCGAGCGCCGCTCGGTCGAGGTCGAGGGTCCGGTCGAGGTCGACTGGTACACGCGCCCCGTGGTCGAGAAGGAGACCGAGATTCTCGAGGTGCTGCGCTCGCGGCCGATCGGGAACACGCTCGCGAAGCTCGGCCGCCTGCGCGTCACGTCGCGCACGAAGGCCTACGAGAAGCGGCGCATCTTCGGCCAGGACCTGCTCGGGCGGCATCCGCTCGACCTGCCGCCGACGGTGTTCGAGACCGAGGGCGTCTGGCTCGAGCTCGCGCCGCAGATCGAGCGCGCGCTGAAGTCGGAAGGTCTGCACTTCATGGGCGGGATCCACGGCCTCGAGCACGCGGCGCTCGCGCTGTTTCCGCTGTTCGCGCTCTGCGACCGCTTCGACGCCGCCGGCATCTCGATCCCGCGCCACGCGCAGGTGCGCGGGCCAGCGATCTTCCTGTACGACTCACATCCCGGCGGGATCGGCATCTCGCGCGCGATCTTCCCGCGCTTCGAAGAGCTGGTGGCGCTCGCGGGCGAGATCACGCGCGAGTGTCCCTGCGTCGACGGCTGCCCGTCGTGCATCCACTCGCCGCGCTGCGGCGCGGGCAATCACCCGCTCGACAAGCGCGGGGTGATTCGCGTGATCGACCTCGCGCTGGCGCGCGCGCCGCTGCCCGCGAAGCGCGACGAGCTCGTCGAGCCGGAGCTCTTCGAGGAGATCGCCGAGCCGGCGGTGTCCGCCGCGCCCGCGCCGCTGATCTTCGACGTCGAGACACAGCGCGCCGCGGGGGACGTCGGCGGCTGGGGGAACACGCACCTCATGCGCCTCGCGCTGGCGGTGGTG
>DATFUE010000628.1:0-4421 GCA_035261165.1 Myxococcota bacterium | reverse complement strand
CTCCGCGATCGCGTCCGCGACGTCGAACAGCTCGAGCCTCGCGGCGTCGATGGCCATGTCCCTGTCGGCGAGCGGGAACGCGACGCCCTGGAAGGCCGCGATCGGACGGCCGAACGCCACGCGCTCGTTGGCGTAGCCCTGCGCAAACTCCTTCGCGGCGCGGGCGCAGCCGAGCATCACCGCGGCGTGAGTGAGTCGCACTCGCGCGAGCGCCCTGGCCAGAGCCGTGCCGCCCGCCAGGCGCGCTTCCGCCGGCAGCTCGAGCGCGTCGAGCCGCACGCTTCCCGTCGGCATCGCCTCCAGAGCGGCCTTGCCGACCTTGCGGTCGTCGCGAGTGACTGACCAGCCCGTCGGCCGGCCCTCGATCACGAACGCGGCGAGCGCGCCGTCGGCGACATCACGCGCGATCACGACGGAGAGCTCGGCGTCGTCGGGATGGAGCACGGCGAGCTTCTCGCCGCTGACTGTCCACTTGACGCCGTTTGCCTTTGCGCGGGTCTCGAGCTCCGAAGGCTGGCGTCCGAATCCTTCGTACAGCAGGACCGACGCGCGCAACGGGCTCTCAGCGGCGAAGCGCGGCAGGTAGTGAGTCTTCTGCGCCGCCGATCCGCACTCCGCGATCAGGAGCGCGGCGTGACCAGCGGTGAGCGCGGCCAGTGCGATCGCCGGGTCGCCCCACGCCAGCTCCTCCGCGATGCGGAGCGCAGACGAGAGCGCGGGAATTCCCTGCCCGCCGAACTCCTCGGGCACAGGCGCTGCGACTCCCATCCGATGCAGCGCCGCCGCGATTCCGGTGGGGGTCGCGCTCGCGCGTTCGGCCTCGCGGGCTGCGCCGCGGAGCTCTTTCTCGGCGAAGCCGTGCAGCGTCTCGACCAGGAGCTGGTCGTCTTCTGAAACCTGAAGTCCGTACATGAGGATCCTCCTCGAGCTCGCGCGAGTGCGGCGAGCTCAGCAGGCCGTGCTCGTAGTGCACGGTGCGGTCGTTGCGGCCGTAAATCCCGAGAGTGACTCAGGTCTTCAGGCGCATCGCGCCCATGTAGTCACGCTTGCCGAGAGGCGCGCCCTTCAGGCGCAGGATGTCGTACGCGGTCGTCGCGTGAAAGTGGAGGTTGGGCATGGAGAACGACATCAGAAAGTTCTCGGCCGTGAACGGCAGCTTGAAGTCACCGAGCTGGAAGACGACGTCCTTGCCCTGGAGCGTCTCGACCTCGTCGCGCGAGAGCTTCTCCAGGCGCGCGCGCGCGTCGGCGATCACGGCCTGCAGACCCGCGTAGTCCTGGTTCATCGGGCCGGTCGGCGGCCTGAACACGCCCGCCTTCACGCCTTCGATCGCGTTCGCCGAGTGGTGCGCCACGGCGATGATCTGGAACCGGAACGGAAGCATGTCCGGGTAGAGCCGTGTGTCGAGGAGCTCGGGCAGCGAGAGGCCCTTCGCATGACTGTGCGCGAGCCCCTTCTCGAGGAAGCCGGCGACTCCGCCAAGCACTTGCAGGAACGAAGCGACGGTGACGTCGTACAGCGAGATGGCCATGTGTGTGTTCTCCTGGATTCGAGGTCCGCAGCTTACCACCGACCCGCGTGCCGATGCGCGACCGGAACTCAGCGCGCCTTCCGCGCCCCGCCACGCCGCGGCGCACGTAGCGACTCACACTTTCAGAGCGCCGCCGGTCTAGACTTCGCCCGTGAAGACAGCGATCGGCATCGGTGCGCCGGCCTCGGGCCGCGAACGCGACTTCGAGCCCGCGGCGCGCTTCGCGGTCGAGGCGGAGCGGCTCGGGGTGGACGCGGTCTGGTCGGCCGAAGCGTGGGGGCAGGACGCGGTCGCTCCGCTCGCTTTCGTCGCGGCGCGCACGACGCGGATGCTCCTCGGCACCGGCATCATGCAGATCAGCGCGCGTGCTCCGTCGATGACCGCGATGACCGCGCTGACGATGGCCAGTCTCGCGAAGGACCGGTTCATCCTCGGGCTCGGCGCGAGCGGACCGCAGGTGGTCGAGGGCCTGCACGGGCGCCCGTTCGCGCACTCACTGGGGCGCATGCGAGAGACGATCGAGATCGTGCGGCTCGCGCTGCGCGGGGAGAAGCTCGAGTATCACGGGCGCCACCACGAGCTGCCGCTTCCCGGTGGCGAAGGCAAGGCGCTGCGGCTCTCACAGCCCGCGAACCGGAACATCCCGATCTATCTGGCCACGCTCGCGCCAAAGGCGCTCGAGCTCACGGGGGAGCTGGCCGACGGCTGGCTCGGCACCTCGTTCACACCCGACCACGCCGACGCGCATCTGCGCTACATCGCGAAGGGCGCGGAGAAGGCGGGCCGCAGCCTCTCCGACGTGGCGATCTGTGTGGGTGGCTCGGTCTGCTTCGGCGACGACGTCGAGCGCATGGTCGAACGGCTCAAGCCCTCGGTCGCGTTCACGCTCGGCGCGATGGGCTCGCCGAAGACGAACTTCTACAACGAGGCCTATCGGCGCGGTGGCTTCGAGGACGCGGCGATCGAGGTGCAGAGACTCTGGGTCGAGGGCAAGCGCGAGCAGGCCGTGAGTCGCGTGCCCTCGGAGATGGTGACGCAGGCGGCGCTCCTCGGCCCCGAGAAGACGGTTCGCGAGCGGATCCGCAAATACCGCGCCGCCGGAGTCACCATGCTGCGCCTCGACCCGCTCGGCGCGACGCCGACCGAACGTCTCGACACACTCGGCCGCGCCGTGGAGCTGGTGCGCGAAGAGTGTCGCTGAACGCGCCCCACACCCGAGGAGAACGCTTGAGCACTTCGCGACCCGAATCCGCACTGTCTCGCGCACTGTCCGCCGCGGCCTGTGTGCTGCTTGCGCTCGCTGGGTGTGATCGCCCTGCCGCCCGGCCCTCGCCCATCCAGCGCATCCTGGAGTCGGGCGAGCTGCGCGTCGGCACCAGCGCGGACTCTCCTCCGCTGACCATGCGCGACCGCGACGGGAAGCTGATGGGACTCGAGATCGACCTGGTCCAGGCGCTGGGCGACACCATGAACATCAAAGTGCGCTTCGAGGAGATCCGCTTCGCCGGGCTGATCCCCGCGCTCGAGCGCGGTGAGATCGATCTGGCCGTCGCGGGCATGACCATCACGCCCGAACGCAATGCCCGGGTCGCCTTCGCGGGACCGTACTTCGTGTCGGGCAACACGCTGCTCGCGCGCACGCGCGAGCTGGCCGACACCGAGGACATCGCGCGGCTCGACGACCCGAAGCTGTCCTTCGCGGCGCTGGACGGCTCCACCAACGCGGCCTTCGTGCGCACCCAGCTGGCGAAGGCCAAGCTCGTCCTGGTTCCCGACAACGATGCGGGCGTGAAAGCTCTTCTCGCGGGCGAGGTCGACGGCTTGATGTCCGATCTGCAGGTCTGCACCGTCGCGCGCTGGCGCCACCCCGATGCCGAGCTCTACCTGCGCAGCGTGCCCTTCACGACCGAGCCGCTCGGCGTCGCCTTGTCCCCCGACTCGATGTTGTTTCTCAACCTGGTGACGAACTACCTCCACACACTCGAAGAGACGGGCGTGCTGGCGCAGCTGAAGGCCAAGTGGCTCGGAGACAGCGCGTGGCTCGAGCGGCTGCCGTGAGCGGGAGCCGCCTCGCCGCACTCGGCCTCGCGCTGCTCGCGGCCGCACTCGCGCACCCCGCGCGAGCGGAGCGCACGGTCCTGCTCGACTCCGCCTACGACGACCGCGATGCCGGGCGCGAAGCCGCCCAGGGCGTCGAGGCCCAGATCGGCCTGCTCGGCGACCCGGCTCTCGACGCCTACGTGCAGGGCATCGGCGACAAGCTGCTGCGCGCCATTCCGAATCGGCCGTTCGAGTACCGCTTCCTCGTCGTCGACCAGGTCGCGCCGAACGCCTTCGCGCTGCCGGGGGGGCACATCTTCGTGTCGCGCGGCCTGCTGGCGTTGGTCAACGACGAGGACGAGCTCGCCTGCACGATCGGCCACGAGATCGGCCACGTGGTCAAGCGCCACGCCGCCGCCCAGCAGCAAGCGACCGCGGCCGGCGGGAACCCGCTGGTCGCCCCGATGCTGCGCGCGGGGCGCATGGCCGCCTACTCGCGAGATCTCGAGCGCAGCGCGGACCACGATGGCCAGATCCTGTGCGCGGCCGCGGGCTACGACCCGCGCGGCCTCGCGCGCTTTCTCGAGGCGCTGATGAACTGGGAGAAGCTCGAGACCGGCAGCGTCCGCGAATTGAGTTACTTCGACTCCCATCCACTGTCGTCCGAGCGCGCGACGGTGGCGCGCGTCGAGGCGAGTGAGTTGCGCTGGAAGCGGGATCCCAAGCTCGGCGACCCGCGCGCTGCCCTGCTCTCTCACATCGACGGGCTTCCCGTCGGGCAGCGCCCCGAAGCCGGGATGTTCCTCGCCGACGTTTTCGTGCACCCCGCGCTCGGCTTCAAACTGCGCTT